>JAHLWJ010000303.1 GCA_019057975.1 Promethearchaeota archaeon
TTAAAACAAGAAAGAAAACAAAAAGAAAAAGAAATAAAACAAAATGCAAAAAAGCGAAAAAAACTAGAGAAACAGAGGAAAAAAATCGAAAAGAAGAAAAAAAAAGAACAAGAAAGATTAGAAAACCTCTAATTCATCTCTCTCAAAAGGTTTCATTAATACCTATAATGTTTCTATCTACAATTTTTTTAATTACTGGAAAATGTTTATTATAAATTTGAAATTCGTGGTAAGAAAAGTGTGTCCTGATACAGAATTGACGTTAGAATAAAACTAAAATTATAATAAAACGGATTTTCATTTACTATACTCTAATACTTTGGATTTTGGTTTTATTGAGTATCATTCTATCTACCATTATTTTTGTTAATCCCGCGAATGTTTCTTTCACATTTTCACCGGTTTTGCTAGAACATTCAACAACTCCATCCAGACCAAACGACTCAGCAGTTTCAACTCCTTCGCTCCATGAGATTTCTCTAAAAGCATCTAAATCATATTTACTACCAAGTAAAATAATTGGAAATCTTTGCTTCGTTCCTTTTATAACTGATAACCAATCGCTAATATGAGAAAAGGAAGAATAATCTGTTATATCATACAATAAAATCCCCCCCATAGCACCATATATGTATTCAGGAAACATGAAGCGAAACCTTTCCTCACCGGCAAAATCACCAATCAATAACTTGATTTCCTTTCCATCCAATTCTATAACGGCCGTTTCAAAATCAACTCCAATAGTCTTGTGAGAATCTGATAAAAATTCATTAGTCATGAATCTTCTTCTTAAAGATGTTTTACCCGAACCAGCGTCTCCGAAAATAACAACCTTGAAAATCAAGTCATACATAGCAATCCAATTTACTCTCCTTTAATTAACTTATAATTTAACGGGACTATTACACAACCACCAACAACCCTTTTCCTAACTATTGCTTAGATACACAACTTTTGCATTAAAGTAATGCAATGCTACACATAATAATATTCATATTTAAATCAACTAGCTTGTCATTTTTTTCCCAGCAATTAATGGAAAATCAGGTAATTGCAAAAGATTTCGACTCTAAAAGTTTAGATTAAACTAATTGCGTCCCTTCAAAATAAAGAGAATTCGAACAATTTAACTACGATTCCAAATTTTAAAAAAATCCTTTTAGAAATTTAAAGCTAAATTATTGATTTTAAAGTGATTTTTATGATATTTTTCATAAAAATCTTCGATCTTATAGAAGAAAGCATTTGAACTCCCAGCATTTATGACGACATATAAAATATGATCTTTCCCGGATTTCCTTGCCAAATTTAATTCCCTCCCTGATATGGGATATGGTAAAACTTCTTGAACTTGTTATTGTTGGTTTGACTTCTATGAATATTGGGTGATTATCTTCTAATAATAAAATATCATAGGGTTCAAAGGATTCTTTATGTTCATTTAACCAGAAGATTTTAATATTTATATTGTCAGCGTATTCTTTCAAAAGGTAATCATGTATAACATTGATCTTTTTCCAAAAATCTTTAAATTTGAAGCTATAAAAGACGATTGGGAAAATATCAAGAATGAAATCCCTAGAATAAATTTTCCGAAAGATTGGATTATTAGAGAATCTCGTAAAATAATTGGACCAAAACATCAATTTGGATTTCGTAAGTTTTATGAAATCCTATTATTGAAAAATTAATAATAATGAAATAATATAAATTGATTTTTAATAGAATATCGGATTTTTAATTTTAAAAACTCGTTAAAAAACCATCATCTACTGACCATTTATGATCCAAAAGCCATTTCTTAAATTCAAATATATTCCACGAGACAGGAAAAGGTCCAGATGAATCAGGACGAAAATAAAAAATTTGATTTGGAAAATTAACTCGAGCAATAATATTTTCAGCAGGAATAGGTTTTATTGCTGCTAAATCTACAGCAGGGGTTCTAAGTTTAGAAACTTTTCCATTGTTATCACTAATTTCTGTAAATGGCTCTCTCCAGTTAATAAACCACGCGGGCTCAACTTTAATAACATAAACAACACCATAATGATTATTGAAAAATCTCCTATATTTTTTTTTAAGCTTTTCCAGCTGTTTTACACTTTTTTTTAATAACTCTCTATTCTGCAATATAGATATGGCATTATAATATTTATCATAATTATTTTCTATTGATTTTCTATTCTCTCTATCCTTCTTAGTTTTTGGAGGATCTAAATTTTCAATTTTTAACAATAACCTCTTATATTTGTCCAATTCTTTTTGAACCTTTGATAGATGATTTATAATAATCTCTTCACTATTGGAAAAAGAATCGAAATCTTCTACAGCACTCATTAATGCTTTTATTGTTTCTCCTCCAGGATTTCTTGCATAATTTCTAGCAATCCAATAATCATGTGTAAAACTTGGGAGTTTACTTCCAATATGGTGATTGGTTACCCCGATAGAATATGATCTTAAATTTACATAACCCTTACTAGCTGAATATCGTATTAAATCAAAAGTATCACAAACTTGCTTCATATCACTAATATCATAAATTTGTGCATTTACATTCCAACCTTGGGATTCAATTAATTTGGAATAATTACTGCTTGTTCCATGGTACACAATTCTCGAATCTTCAAATTTATCCTTGTTTAATGGGTAGATAATATCATAAGGGTTAGTACCATTTATAATTTCCATTTTTTTTACTAGTAAAACAATCTTTTAATAATATATTATAAGTTAAATATATTTTATATCATTATTATTCTATAGGGCTATTTATTCAATAAATTGGCTAATTATCGTGAAATTTACCTTCATGAATTGATATTTATAGAGAATTTTTTAAAAGGATTTAGATTATTCTTCTTTTTTAGAGATTTCCTTTCCTAATTCATATGCTCCTTTTCCAATAAGGGATATCCCACCAATTATTCCTCCAATTATTATTAAATTTAATAGAAATTCAGTGTTTTTCCTATTTTTAATATTTCTCCGAATTTAAGGCATATGTTGGTCAAAAAATCTATTAATTTGTTCTATATGATTAGGATCAAATATCAAATATATTCGTTTTGAAGCTAAGCCAGATAATTCAACATCTTTTTCAACGAATATAATAATTTCTTTTCCTAAAACATATGCCATCGCTGTTTCTGATTGAAGCCATTCAAAAGTTCGCCACATTGCAAATTATTTAATAATTGATCTCTTTTTATAGCAATAGCAAACACAATATCTGCTTTTTCAATTTCATTATTAATTTAAAATAGCTTTTTATTGAAAATGGTATTTATCTCCTAAAAGATTTTTGTGAGTAAATTAAATATAAAATTATAATTTGCTTAAATTAAAATTAATTACTTAGGAAGAATATTAATTAATATCATAAATTAAGTATTTTTTAAAACTTTAAAAAATTAGAATTCAAAATGGAATCGCATGAAACAGAATTAAATGAATTTAATATGATTTTCCAAGAAGAATTCTATCAGATTAAGAAAAATTTCAAAGACGATAGGAAACTTGATTTTATACTGTCAAATATAAGCGTTTTCTGCTATTCTCTTGAGTATTATGATAAGAACCGATTTGAAATTCATCATAATGATGCCAATATTATCAAGGAATACATATCATTAAATCATTTAAAGAAAGAGTTATTAGAGGATATATCTAAATATTTAGCTCGCCATGAGTATTGTCATAGTTGTATTAGTCAATCTTCAGAAGAACTCAACCACTTTGATTCTGTTCAAGAAAATATAATAAAAAAAATTAAGAGATTTAGCTATATGGGAATTGAAAATAAATTTAGAGAATTTTATGCAGATTACAATGTATTGCAATTATTTAAAAATATCCCTGGTAATTATCTAGATGAGAATTTAAAATGGCTAAAAAGCGAGGATCTTAAATGGGGATCTTTTGGGATTTTACCCATTTTGAATAATAGTTATCATACTAGATACCAATTAGGAATATATACATATCTTCAAAATTTATATAAGTTCTTTATTTTAAACAGTTGGACTCTTTTAAAATCTACATTTAGAGATGCTAATTGTAGTTCTTTGTTAAAATTCTTTTTATTAGTTTTTCAATCTTTTGAAGATATAATTAAAAAGTTTGATTATCTTAAACAGAAAAGAGATGCACTAGTTTGTTTAGTTTCTTTCTTAGATTTGTGTAAATTTGAGGAACTCATTCAATCGAATATATTAAGCGATAATATTCGAGATGGCTTAAATAACTTAAAATTTTTAGACTTGTGTTAATCGACTTAAAAGTAACTATGGATCTATAAGTTCTAGCATTTATAAGGAACTCTCGTTTAATTAAAGGAATTCACTTACGAAATTCTGAATTCAGCATTCTCTCTTAATTCTATTGATAAATAGACTTAATATTAAAAAGTATACATAAATCTACATTTATTTTTATATATATCACTATTCTAATAAGTATACAAGTAGGTCTACAGTTATTTATCGAAATTTGAAAAAAATTATGCCGTGAGCTCTTTCCACGAGATATTATGAATAGAACGATTCTTACTAGAGTTATAAATATCTATATTTATCAATGTTTTTTTCCTAAGGGAAACGCTAAAAAATTTAGATATATGTATACTTAATAGAAATATAGAAACAAGGCTTATAGATATGATTCTAAAATGTAAAATTGAAATTTAATCATCCTATTCATAAAGACTTACAATATCAAAAACATTGCTTATTGATCGGTGGAGCTCGTCCTGACATTTTTGGATTAAATAATGTTAAGCAAGTCTTCGCTGTAGAAGTAAAAGGTTTAAAAGATTATAAAAAAGCAATAGGGCAAGCTCTTATTTATAAATCTGGAGTAAACCTTTCATATATAGGCGGGTTGAGAAGTTTTTTGGGTAAGGTTTCCAACGTTGCTATATCCTCGGGTTTAGGATTAATTTCAGTAGATGAATCACATTATAATGTGAAGGTTATTAACCCCCTCTATAATATATCCCCAATATTCTTAGATGATATCAAAAATGAATTAATGGTACTCCAAAATCAAAAAAAGAAAAATAGAAGTTTCTCGTCATTTGGAAGAACCCACATAATTAACTATTTCGCTCCAATTTTTCTATTCCGAGATAGATTCGCTAAAACAAAAGAGGAATTAATGACTATTTTAGAAAGAGTTAATTGGGCGAATAAAGCTTATTCTGAGCTTATAAGCGGAGCAAATACAATAGGATTATTAGATTTAATTGAAAATAAGTATACTTTATCGAAAATTGGCCAATTTTGCTTGGAACATTTTAAAGCAATTAGTATCGATTCCATCTCTAAATTACAAGAAATCTTAAATCAAACAAAGAGAAATAAGTCTGTATATTCAGAGTTCCCCTCTCTCGCTAAATTTTTGCAATTGATTTACTTTCAAAACTCTGATTTTAAACAATTCATCTCAATCCTTCAGAGCATCAAGGAAAAAGAAATTAATTCAAAAGTGATTATTGAAATTTAGAAACTAAAATTAAAAATTTCTAACGATTTCAAGCAGTTTTCTTATATGCTTCTCTAATCTATCTTTTCTATGACAAGCTAGATCAATAATACTGGCATTCATTATCATTCGATTAATAACCTGGCTTAGGGATCAATATTTTTTACTTCTATCATTCTTTTCGGGCTTTTCTTATTAATCTAAATGATAGGCGATGAGATTTTTCT
>JAHLWJ010000304.1 GCA_019057975.1 Promethearchaeota archaeon
TGTCAGAAATGATTGCTTCTCATCCCACTCTTTCAGAAGCAGTTGTAGAAGCTGCATTGAGCTGCTTAGGAAGACCGATACATACTATAAAACTATAAGAATTTTGAATTATTTGTTAAATCACTAGGTTAATAATTACTTGACTTATAATAAATAATAAAATTATTTTTATATTTTTCAATTTTAATTTTAAAAAAAGATTTTCAACATAATATTTTTCTTTCAAAGGTATATCTAATATATGAGAAGAAAAAGACTCCCTTATTGGCTCAAGAAAAAAATTCCCAGTATGAAAGCCATTGAAAATATGGAAAAAATATTGAGGGATCATAGTTTACACACAGTATGTGAGAGTGCACTATGTCCAAATTTAGGAGAATGCTTTAAAGATAAAACTACAACCTTTATGATATTAGGAAATATCTGTACCAGAAATTGTAGTTTTTGTGCAGTTAAAAAAGGCAAACCTCTTCCTGTGGATAAAGATGAACCAAAAAATGTTGCAAAAACTGCTAATTTACTAAAACTTTCACATGTAGTAATTACATCTGTTACAAGAGATGATTTAGAAGATGGTGGAGCAAATCAATTTGCAGATTGCATAAAGGAAATAAAAAAATTAAATCCAAATCCTACAGTTGAGGTCTTGACCCCAGATTTTGGTGGTAATTTTAAAAACTTAAATATAGTTTTAGCCTATTTTCCTGATGTATTAAATCATAATATAGAAACAGTTAAAAGACTTTATCCCAAAATAAGACCTGATGCTGATTACAACAGATCTTTAAGAATTCTTGAAAAAGCAAAAAATTATTCTAAAAATATAGTTGTTAAATCTGGGTTCATGGTTGGTTTGGGGGAGAAGTGGGAAGAAATTGTAAGTTTATTAAAGGATTTATCTGATATAAATTGTGATATTGTAACAATAGGGCAATATTTGCAACCATCAAAAAATCACACACCTATTTATAAATTCTATACTCCTGATGAATTTATTAATTTAAAGCAAATTGCACTTGAAATGGGAATAAAATATGTGGAATCTGGACCTTTCGTCCGTTCTTCATATAAAGCAAGTGATGCATTAAAATATTTTAAAAATTCTAAATTTCAATAATTAATTTCATTATAAAAATTGTTTTTATTAGTTTTATCAAAATGAATGAAAAAAAATTAATTTTTGAACCAAAATGTATTGCCACAGGTGGAGGGAGTTTACCTTTTAAAGATACAGAAGATGCTTGTGTGAAGATTTTAAATTTATATCCAGTTGCTCCATATTGGCCTCAACTACCTAAAATTAGTTTTTTGGAAAATATGAATGCTCAATTTTCAGAGCACATACCAAATGAAATAGTAGATTATGAAAATGAAAAGATATGGATTGATACAGAAAAGGATTATATTGAAAATTTAGACAAGTTTTATATCAAATACACATCTAATAAAATCGACAATTTTACTATTTCTTCGGAAAGAGCAAAAGGTTTTTATAAATTTATAGAACTTCTAAGTGAAAAACATTATGATATTAAAAAACCACTTAACAATATTAATATTAAGAACATTAAGAATAATATTAAGTACATTAAGGGTCAGGTTACAGGACCAATTACACTTGGTTTTAGTTTATTAGATCAGGATAAAAAACCAATTTTTTATAATAATATAGTTCAGGATACAATAGTTAAGTCTATATCAATGATTGCAAAGTGGCAGGAAAATGAATTTAAAAAAGTTTGTCCAAATTGTAAAAGTATAATATTTTTTGACGAACCATATTTAGCTTCAATAGGATCTTCTTATATAAGTGTTTCAAATGAGCAAGTTATAAACCAACTGAATCAATGTTTTAATGCTGTTAATGGTATAAAGGGAATTCATTGTTGCGGAAAAACTGACTGGTCATTAATAACTAAGACAGATGTTGACATTATAAATTTTGATGCATATAACTATTTTGAAAATTTCTTTATATATAGTGATGATATGATAGATTTTTTAAATAGGGGGAAAGTAATAGCATGGGGGATAGTACCTACTGAAGCACCAGAAGGAAATATTGATAATTTAGTTAAAGAAATTACTAATAAATTTGAAGATCAAGTTGAATTTTTTGTTAGTAAAGGCTTAGATAAAGATTTCATTTTGAGGAGATCCCTTTTGACACATTCCTGTGGCTTGGGAACAGTTTCAGAGGAAGAAGCGGACAAAGCACTAATTCTATTAAACAAAGTATCAGAGAACATTAGAAATACCTATTTTGTGAAATAAATATTTTTTTAAATTTTAATTCTCTATATAAATTTATTTAATCTATTAGGTTTGTTTAGTTAAATTCTTACAGGATTTTTTCCAATATTGGATCTACTTTGACTCTATGGAGATTAAAACCTAATTTTTCAGGTTCAACTCCCAAAGCTAAACAAAGCAATTCAGGATAATATAAAGCTGGTAAATTGTAATCTAAATTAAATTTTCTTTGTATAACAGCTTGGTTTCTATCAAATTGAGTCTGGCAGAATGGACATAGAGTTACAATACAATCTGCTCCTGAGGCTTTAATATAATCAAGATTATTTTTAGCCATTTCTAAGGATAATTCCTTATTTACTCCAAGTAGTGGAGCTCCACAACATAACATCTTTCTCATTCTTGGAACAGACTCTGCACCTAAAGCTTCTATTAATTCATCCAGGAATTTCGGATTTTCAGGATCGTCAAATTCCATTATTTCACTGGGTCTTACTACATGACAACCGTAAAAAGCGGATACTTTCAAATTTTTTAGTGGTTTTTTTACAACACTGGAAATTTTGGAGGTACCCACTTCTTTGTAAAGAACTTCAGCTATATGTTTTACTATTATGTTTCCTTTATATTCTTTGTTTACTGAAGATAATATTTTATTTACTTTCTCTAAAGTTTCTTTTTGCTCTTTTAATATATGACTTGTTTCTTTTAAAGTTTCATAGCAACCATTACAAAGAGTGAGAATATCTAAACCTATTTTCTGTGCCACACATAGGTTCCTGGCTCCAAGAGATAACCAGGTTATTTCATCCATGGCTTTTATTCCAACTGGATCTGGGCAACATGCAAAATCATTTGTTTCTTTTAGTTTAATATTTAAGATTTCTAAGGATTTTCTTGCAGCTATCTCCATATAGGGAAGTGAGGTTGGAATAAGACACCCTAAAAATAGAAGATAATCATAATTTTCTTGCTTTTTTGTTATTTCTTGATTTCCCATTTCTTTATTTATAATTTCCTTTCTCAACATAAATGAAATTTGTTATTTCAGGGTTTGACTTTATTTTTCTATATATGAGATTATTTCTGTTTTTTTAATGATCTTTTTAGCTTCTCCCTTTCCAACTGTTTCAGATAATGAAGGTAATCCGAGTTGTTCTCTTCTTCTTCTAACTGCAGATGTTAGAGGAGAAGTTCTACCAGTTTCAGCTATCATTTTAAACTCATCCTTGTATGCAGAAGGCATTCCTTTTATCTTAGCTACCATACCCTTCAATTTAGATATGATCTCTGATACAGCAATTCCCTGCGGACATCTTTCTAAGCAAGTATGGCAGAAAGAGCAGTAAAATATAGAGTCGTTATCCAGTATCATTTCCATCTGACCCAGTTGGACAGCTCTCATAATCTGATGTGGTAGTAAAGTCATTTTATGAGCTGTAGGACATCCACAACTACATTTATTACATTGATAGCATAAATAAGGATTTTGACCAGGTGTTTTTATAAACTTCTGCGCTAAAGATCTATCTATTTTTAAAAGCTTATCTGGTACTTTATCATTCATTTTTCACCATTTTTTGTAATTTTAATTTCAAAAGTTTATTTTTATAGAGATTTTTAGCTTCGTAGTATACTTTCGAAGACATTTTAAATTCCCCCTCTCCTTATTCCTCTCCCACCAGGGGAGAGGATAAATACTCAAGAAAGTATACCCAAAGCTTTTATTACTTCAAAATTAGATAAATTTTGTTATATTACAAGACCTGAATCTATTTTTTATTTTCTATTTTTTTGTAGTTTTGGTCTGGGCAGTAATCCAGCCTTTTCAACAATAATTGGAACCGCTTCCTCCCATGCTATAGCCATTATATGGACTCCAGATACACCTTCTATCTCTTTAATTTCCTGGATTATATCTACACAAATATTTATACCTTCTTCTTTTGTATCTTTGCTTTTTTTAAGTCTTTCTACTATCTTGTCAGGGACATCCATACCAGCTACATTTTTTTGCATGTATTTAGCCATTCCCACTGATTTAATTGGTCCTACACCAGCAAGTATATAAACCTTTTCATGTAAGTCCATTTCTCTGACTTTTTTCATATATTCCTTGAATTTCTCTACATTATAGACTAATTGAGTTTGTATAAAATCAACACCCGCATTTACCTTTTTAGCCAGTCTTATAGGTCGAAAGTCAAATGGATCAGCAAATGGATTAGCAGCAGCTCCTATGAATATATTTGGAGGATGTTTCATCTCTTCACCACATTGAAACTTATGTTCATCTCTCATGTCTTTGAACATTTTTATCAACTGAATTGAATCAATATCAAAAACATTTTTACTTGAAGGATGATTTCCGAAACACTGGTGATCTCCAGTAAGACAAAGGACATTTTTTACACCAAGAGCAGCAGCTCCAATCAAATCGCTCTGAAGTGCTATTCTGTTTCTATCTCTCGTTACCATTTGAATTATGGGTTCCATTCCTAATTGTATAATTTTAATGGCGGATGCAATAGAAGACATTCTAACTATAGAAGTTTGATTATCTGTGATATTTACTGCATCACAAAATCCTTTTAATATTTTTACTTTATTAATAATTGTATTAATATAAACCCCCTTTGGGGGACCAAGTTCAGCTGTAACTACGAATTCCCCTCTACTTAATAATTTCTCTAAATTGCTCTTTGATTTCATTTCTTTGTTCATATTTATCCTCTATTTGATAATTTCTTAAAAAATACTTACTTATTTCAATTTTTCTACTTATATCTCAGCCTCTTCTATTATTAATGTTCTTGGTCCACCATGATGAGATGATGACCAATCTTTTGCAGGTTTTATTTTAGTTAATATATCTAAACGACCCTGTTTTTTTAATTTATCAATTATAAGTTGCCATGCACATTCAATATCTGGATTTATCTCACATTTTCCATCCCGAGATCCTCCACATGGACCATTCAACATGCTTTTTGAACAGCGTGTGATTGGACATATCCCACCATATTCATAAAGAACGCAGTTACCACAACCACTGCACATTTCCTTAAAGTGACCGGGTTTATCTGGAAAAGCCATTGATATCGTATTTAATACAGGAAATATTAATTTATCTGGATATATCTCAGCCATTGTCTGAACTCCAACTCCACAAGCCATAGAAAGAACTATATCTGCTTGTTCAATCTTTTGGCTTATCTCTTCTACAAATTCCCTTTCACATTGTCTTAGAATTGTTAATTGTTTAACATTAACACTATCACCATCAAGCTTTTTAGCAATTCTTAACTCAGAAGCTAATATAGCAACTTCTTTTTCTCCACCTGTCTGATTTATGGTAACACAAGTTCCACAGCCAATAATCGTTATATTTTTTTTATCTTTTATTATTTCTTTTATTTCGTCGAAGGGTTTTCTTTCTGCTACAATCATA
>JAHLWJ010000305.1 GCA_019057975.1 Promethearchaeota archaeon
ATAAAGATTGGTCAGCCTTCACCCCTCCAAAAGACATATCTCATTTTACTATTGGTGGGGTGAGTGATTTCCTTGGGATGCAGACAGATAAATTCATTCTGAGTGATGTTAAATTTTATTCTAAATATTTAAAGGGTTCCGAGATAATATCCTCTCAAGGTGATCGATCTTTTCTTCTTGGATATTTTACTCATCTTATTACGGATAATTTGTGGAATTATTATATCATGAAGCCATTGAAAGAAAAATATTTAAGAGAGCTTCAAAATACTCCGAATTTTATCTGGACTGTAAAAAGAGATTGGTATGATTTAGACAAAATATACATAACAGAGAAAAAAAACTCGCTATTTTGGACAGACTTTCTTGAAGCGGAATATAATCAAGATATTCTAGATTTTCTACCTAAAGAAGGAATTCAACGCCAACTGGAATTCATTAAAAATTTTTATCAAATATCTAAGGCAGACTACTTAAGAATTTCAAAAAAAGAATTTGTTTATCTTAAAAAAAAAGAAATGGAAAGTTTTATTCAGAATTCTACTGATGTAATCCTAATGGTCCTTTCACAGATAATTAATAAAAAAATTGAATTTAATGAAAAAATATCAGTTTTGGATGATATTATCATCTGGAATTGAATTACTAACTATCAGATAAATAATAGAAATTCGTTAATATACCTTAAATCAAAAAGAAATAAACTTAAGTTAAGGGTGTTAAAGAAGGTTTTAGAAGTGAATTCCAATCTTTAATACATTCTTCTGAGCTTACTCCAAAAAATTCCTCTATTCTTTCCCAATTATTAATACGATTGAGAAATCCACCTTCATAACCATTATTTATGGCATTAGCTATATTATATTTATGCTCTTCTTCTGAAGAATAGATATTTAACTGAAACCCATGCCTTTTCAAATTCAATCTCGCTGGTTCTTTCACTTTATTATTGAGTTCAATATATAATTTTTCAGTAGGAATAAGAAAATAATATTTATGTACTCTTTTCTTCCTGCCATATGCATAGAAATAACAGGGTTCTTCACAAGGAATATTGATTTTCTTCAACTTTTTAAATATAAGTTGGTATTGCTGTTCTAACATTTGAAATATAATTATCGCAGTATCAGTAATAATTCCTGAAGAGTGTCCATATAATTCGAAAAAATTAAGAAACTTATCAAAATCAGATTTTCTGTTTTTAATTGATTTAGGTTGCCCATATAGAATAGTTAAAGGAAAGCTTGTGAAACCTAGTTTCTCTGCAGCATTCTCAACCTTTAAGTGTTTATCAGGAACCATTAATTCTCCCTCTATTACTTTTATTTACAAATAAAACGATTATAACACTATTAAAGAAATTGAAAATATATACCTTTTTGTATAGGCAATTTATGAATAAAAATAGAAAAAATAATAAAAAAACAAAGATACTGTATTGGTATTCTCATCTAAATTAAGAATTTCTCGGTTTTCTTGCGATTTTTGTAGTTATTTTACCGATTTGAACCTTTAAAGAAAAATTTCCCTCAAGTTTTTTATACATAAATCTTAAAAAAATATCATACAATACTACTGTCGCTATGATAAAATACCAAATATTATATCTATTTAATAACCCAAAGAATAGTAAATAATTTAGATTTTGTAAAAGAAAAAGGGTTAGAGAATAATATGAAAAGTAAAACAAGGATTTGAAGCTCTTTTTTGTGTTAAAAAGATTGTATTCTTCAAGGATTAATAAAATCAAAATAATAATTAAGTCTAACCCTAAAGAATAAATTAACCACCATGTATTTGTGTTTATAGTTCGAATTTTATCAGTAAATAAATTTGGCAATAAAAACCAAAAACTAGTAGCAATTAAAACCACTCCACTTACCAAAAGCGGGGCAATTATTTTTCGTTTAAAAAATCTTTTTTTTTCAATATCATCATTCAAGGCTGAAAAATCAAAAATTAGATCCCCAATAACTGTACCAATTAAAAAGAAAGTAAAGAATGATAAAATCGGATTTTGGTCTAAAGAATTATATAAGATATAGAAAAGCACCCCAAAAAAATTAACTTCACCTTTAAAGTGTAATAAATTTGTAAGTAGAATTTGATTTACAACCCAGACTAAAGCTGCAACAAAAATTCTGAATAATTTTGAGGTTTTCAGTAATGGCCAAGCTAAAAGAAGGGACGCGCCCACAGTTAATATGATAAACCATTTCCATATTATAGAAGGGTCAAAAAACTCAATTGCTACAATACCATTATATAATAGACCTACCCCCAAAATTAAAAAACTTCGAATTAGATATTCCTTTCTCATCGTTTTTTTGCTATATTCCGCTGTAATTTTAACTTTTTCAACTCTGTTTCTATACGAAATCATTGTGCTTACACCCGATATAAATACAAATCCTGCCGCACCTATAGCTGAAAATAGGGATACGTAAGCATTAAATAGGCAATCTTCAGATGGGACAGTCCACCAGTCAATCATATGCCCTACCATAATGTAGACCATTCCCATCCCGCGAAATATGTCGATGCTCTTTAATCTCTTCATAACAATATCAAATTAATGCTTTATTTTATGAAAATTTGGACAAAATAATGTTATAGAATTTAAAATTAATATTTGATGTTAAACTTTAAGGTTATCCTTATTCAAAATATGTTTAGAGTACTATATAACGCTTTAAGGCTAAAAATAGAAAAAAGTAAAAATAAAATAAATTTATGGTAGAGTTACTGTATTTGTATTCTCATCCAAATTAAGAATCAGTTTTGGGTGATTTCTATAAAATTGATAATACCCCCAATCAAAATCAGTAAAAAAGGAATTCCAAAGAAACCGAATCCTGGTATTGTTAAAAACATATAAATAAGTCCATAATATAAACGCATAAAAAACTGAACGTACCCAGGAGACACAATAAATATTATTATTAAAGAATTTAGAATTCCAACTACTAAAGCGATTAAACCCCCAACTTTTTTACCTTTTAATCCTATAATCGCGCTAATTATTGAAATTATAAAACATGCAAAAAAAACTAACATATATAATTTAGGCTTTAAGTACAGAAACGTTCTTATTAACAACATCCCTCCAACCAAAGTTATAACTATGCCAGTTTTTTTTGGCTTTATTATGTTTTCCTTAGCCCTATCAGAAATCGTTTTCACCTCTAATTATACGATACTTAAAACAATATTTAAAATTTTGTTGATAGTTATAAAGAAATGAAAAAGTTATCATCGAGAGATACATGAGAAAAAAGCATAAATGTTTGATATGAAAATGATTTTAATAATGAAATTGGAATTGTATCTAATAAAAATAGAAAAAAGTAAAAATAAAATAAATTTATGGTAGAGTTACTGTATTTGTATTCTCATCCAAATTAAGAATCCCTTTCACGGCAAGTTGTTTGATACAACGTATCGCCATGATAGGAGGAACGTCGAGCAGCTTTTTTAAGTCATCTAGCTTAGCAGAACCGCTTTCCATAATCGTAGAAATTATAGACACCTCAATTATTTCTTCATCAGAGTGCTCTATAAGGAACGATGTAAAGAAATTTTCTTGTCTCATTTGATTAATTTTTCCCTCTAAAATTTCCATCTTCTTCTGGTATGTATCTTTTAGTTCGACTTCTCTGTTTTCATTTTCGACTGTTTTTTGATCTAGTGATGTCTTTTCTGAATCTTTAGCGGTGATTTTCTCATTTACCCCATCTAATTTGCTCAATAAATTATCTAATTCAAATTGAGGTGCTTTAAGGTCATTAATAGTAGTTTCTAAGCTAGTCGTTAATTCAGAAATTTTAGTATTTAATTCATCCTTCTTTGCTTTTAACCCTTCAATAGACCTATCCAATTCTTCTGATTTTGTTCTAAGTTCTGTTAATTCTGAGTTTTGTGTCGCTAGTTTTTCTTTTATACCTTCTCCTTCTTTTTGTTCAGCTTGCATATAACGCCAAGTCTCTCTTAATTGAGAAAGTACTTCTTCATTATGTTTCTGTAAAACCTGCCAATAAGTATCAAAAGCAGTTTCAAAATGTTCGATCAAAGATAAGATTTCTTGTGAACTCATTAGAAATCCACCTCTTGTTTTAATGTAACTGTTCCACCCACCTCATCATATTCTAAAGGTCCATTATTTTGGATCATTTTTGTTAATATACTTCTGAATACATCTTCTCTTAACCCACTAGCTGAAACTAATCCTTTTAATTCTAAAGTTGCATTTGGTAATAATACTTTAATTACTTGCAACTGTGGTGATTGAACATAGCCTGCTTTTATCAAAGATTTCATTGCGGCTACGTGAATTCCATAAGAATTCATATATTTATCTTTTTTATCATACTCCGTTTGAAGTTTAGTTTCAAGTTCTTTCATTTGATTATCAAATTTTTCTTGAACATCTTTTAATTCAGCGATTCTTTTTTCTAACTCCTCTAGACGAGCTGAACGCGTTGTTAATTCCTCTTTTTTTGCCGTTATTTTTGTTTGAGTTTCATTTAGTTCATTTTGAGTAGCCTGAATTTTACCAAGAAGAGTTTGACGTTCACCCGTTAGCTCACCATTGTTTTCTTCCAGTGTTGCTATATCTCGCTGATTTTGGGATATCTTATTTTTTAATGAGTTAATCTCATCATCGTTAGTCTCAATATTGCTTAGATCATTTGCTTTGTCAGTTTCAAGTTTTTCAATGTGTTCAAGGATATTAGTTGGTTGAGTTTGCAATTTAGGAACTGAATCTGAATTTAATCCATTAAGTTCTTCTATAATAGATAGTATTTTCTTTAAAGATGATTTTGTATCGGTAAGACTCATCCTAATTTCTCCTAAAAAAATAGTTTTATCTAATTTTTATATAATAATAGGGTACGGATTTAAAAAATTTGATTTTTAGAAACTTTGGAATGGATTAAAATTAATAACAAAGTCTTAATTGAATCAGAATTTAAGATATATCATCGAATTTACCTTAGAAAAGTATGGAGATTTATGCATTCAACATCAAATACTCAAAATCAAAAGTTAAATAAAAATCTCCCCATTATCCTTCTGATAATGTTTACTGAAACATTAGGTTTCAGTATTGTTCTACCTGTATTACCGTTTTTAGGTTTATCTTTAGGCTTAAATGTGTTTCAAGTTGGATTAGTAGCAAGTATATTTAGTTTTTGTCAACTATTTGCAAGCCCAATAACTGGTAAACTCAGTGATCGATTTGGAAGAAAGCCTATTTTAATATTTAGTCAGTCAAGTACTTTTTTAGGATTCTTTCTACTTGGTATAGCTGATACAGTTTGGATATTAATTTTAGCACGTCTTGTTGATGGTTTACTTGGGAGTAATATGACAGTAAGCCAGGCATATCTTAGTGATATATCAGATCCAAAAGACCGAACTAAAATATTTGGATATTCGAGTGCAATTTTTGGTGCTGCCCTTATATTTGGACCCGTGATTGGTGGGACACTATCAGCATTTAATTATTACATTCCAATGTTGATTGCCGCAGGAATCAGCCTAATTTCCATAGTATTAGTTTTGATATTTCTACAAGAGTCCTTAATGATCAAACAAGATAAATTTAGCTTGAAATTTAACGATATTGTACCTATTAGTGAAGCAAAACGCTTTTTTAGATCTAATGCGGTAAGAGG
>JAHLWJ010000306.1 GCA_019057975.1 Promethearchaeota archaeon
TATATTTAATAACAAAAAAAAAAGGATCAAAATAAAATGGATCTTTTAAAATATATACGAAACGTACCTGATTTTCCAATTAAAGGAATCCAGTTCAAGGACATTACTACTTTGGCTAAACTTCACGCACCTTTTAAAGAATCATGCGACCAAATAATAAATCACTTTAATGACAAAGAGATAACTAAAGTCACTGCAATTGAAGCAAGAGGTTTTATTTGGGGGGGAGTTATAGCATACCAATTAGGGGCGGGGTTTGTTCTAATTAGAAAACCAGGAAAATTACCTGCTGAGACGATTAGTGAGACTTATGAACTTGAATATGGTATGGATTCTATTGAAATGCACCGTGATGCTATTGAAGAAGGAGAAAAAGTATTAGTTTTTGATGATTTACTAGCAACTGGTGGCACAGCAAAAGCAGCATGTAATCTAGTTGAAAAAGCGGGTGGAGTGGTTGTTGGAGTTGCTTTTATAATTGAATTAACGGGAAGCCTCAACGGTAGAGACAAATTAAAGGATTATAACATTGTCTCTTTAATAGAGATTCCAGTTGAAGAATAAATTATTATATTAAAAAAGTTTAACAAATCTTTTTTTTATATTTATATTCCTTCTAACTCAGCAGGAGTATATCCAAAAGTTATAAAAAATCTCTTTTTTACTTGCTCTAAATTAAAAACTTGTGTTTGCGCCCCGTTAGTTTCAACCACAAACGAACCAATAATAGCTCCCAATCGACAAGAATCCAATATAGTCATATTTAATATTAAACCACTGAGTATTCCAGCACGATATCCATCTCCTGCACCAGTTGTATCTTTAACTTCCTTAGGCGTAGCAATTGAGATATTTATTTTAAATATTTTATTAGTCTCATCTTTATAGAGCAATTCAGACCCTTCAGATCCTTTAGTTATAATAATTGCCCTAACATGTTCAAGTATAGACTCTTCATTTAACTCGGATTTTTCTTTTATTTGATTTATTTCATGGTTATTGCCAATCAAAATTTCTGATTTATTAAGTATCTCTATTAGACTATCTTTCCGGAAAAGTGGAGTCACTTGTCCAGGATCAAATATAGAGGGAATATTTAAATCAAATAATTGACCGGCAAAATTAGTCATAGCTTCTATACTCTGTGTTGAATTTATTGCAAAAATATATTCTTCCGGGTTTAATATTTTTTCTTTTAAATCAATATCCTTACACTTATCTAAAGCACCGCCATGAAAAATGATCATTTGATTAGATTTGATATCATTAACTATATAACAAGCTGCTGTGAAAAGATCATCATGCTCATCAACTAATAATTCTATATTTTTAAACCTTTTTATATGATCTTTATATCCTAATCTCTCAAAATCATTTCCAACTGTACCAAATAATGATGTGTTAGCAATATTTAAAAGTCCCAGATTATATGCGATGTTTCCTGCTGTTCCTCCAAAAAATTGATGACGACTATCTGCTGTGACAGTGCTTTGATATTCTTCCTTATCGTGGTCAATAGATACAGCATTAATAAAATTCTCTTTAAAACCCATTATATAATCAAAAGCTAATGATCCAAGAACAAGAACTTTAGTTTTTTGCATGAGATTTTAAATTAAAATTAAGAAATAAATTTTATAGTAATCTATACTATATTAAAGCTTTATAGGAATTACTATTTGGTAACTTTTTTCATTATAGTTCCCGGTTAAAAATAATTTATTAAATTTCAAATATTATAATTTAAAAAACTCTAAATGGAAAAAAAAAATGGGTCAACTAAAAATTGGAATAATTGGTGGTTCTGGACTGGATGATCCGGATATTTTAAAGGATGTTAAAGATATAGATGTTGATACTTCATATGGAAAACCTACATCTCCTTTAAAAACCGGAAAAATTCATGATGTTGATGTAATTATCATAGCAAGACATGGAAGAGAGCATACAATTCCGCCAACACAAGTAAATTATAGGGCTAACATACAAGCGTTAAAAGATCAAGGCTGTACTCATATTTTAGCAACAACAGCTTGCGGAAGTTTGAGGGAACAAATTGGAAGAGGTGATTTTATTATTCTTGACCAATTTATTGACTTCACTAGGCTCAGGAAAGTATCTTTTTTTGAAGAGTTTGCCCCCGGGGATATGAAACACACTCCTATGGCATATCCTTATTCAGAGGAGTTAAGAAATATCCTTATTGAAACAGCAAGGGAACTTAATCTTAAATATCATGAAAAAGGAACAGTTGTTACAATCGAAGGACCAAGATTTTCAACAAGAGCAGAATCAGAAATGTTTAGGATATGGGGTGCAGATGTGATTAATATGAGCATCGCTTCTGAGACAATTTTAGCTAATGAAGCGGGTATCCCATATGCTGCTGTTGCTATGTCTACAGATTATGATTGCTGGAAAGACGATGAAGTTCCAGTTACATGGGAAGAGATCTTAGATATATTTGGTAAAAATGTTAACAATGTTATCGCTTTACTGACTAATAGTATAAAAAAATTAAAATAACCTTTCTTTTTCTCGGTAATTTCTTTTTTTTAAAACCTTTGGAATAAAAAGTTTTGATAATTGCTAAAATCTTACGATTTATGAATTTAATAAAATTATTATTTTTTTATATATTTAAAATATATAAGAAATGAATCATAGAGACTTTTAAAAATGGTGAGTATTTCTTTTCTCGGGGGTTGTAGGGAAGTTGGACGAAGTGCTGTACTAGTGGAATCTAAAAGTGGTATTAAGTGCATGTTGGATTATGGGATTCGATTCCGAGGAGAAGAGAGACTTCCCTATAGTACGAATATAGAAAATCTAAAAGCAATCGCTCTAACTCATAGCCATATTGATCATTCAGGGGGCTTACCTTTATTATATAAAACGAAAAAAGTTCCATTCTTTACAAATTCCATTTCTCTTGCATTGACTGAAATTTTAATTAAAGATATGATAAAAATATCAAAGTACCCATATCCATTTGGATATAGAGAATTCGATTATTTAAAACAAAATTCATATTTCCTCAAAAATGGAACAAGACAAAAGATTGCTGATAATTTCTATATAACATTCATTGATGCAGGTCACATTCCTGGGAGTGTATCTATTTTACTTGAAGTGGATCATAAAACTATTTTGTATTCTGGTGATATTAACACACAGATTAGTAATTTAACACATTCTGCGAACTACCTAGATATTCCTGAGATAGATACATTAATTATAGAATCTACATATGCTCTTAGAAAGCATCCTCCAAGAGAGCAACTTGAGAAAGAATTTATAGAGAAAACTATGAATGTAATAGATAATGGTGGAACAGTCCTAATTCCGGCTTTTGGTGTAGCTCGTTCACAAGAAGCTTTACTCATTTTGGAAAAATCTAACTACAATGGAAAAATCTTCATCGATGGGTTAGCAAGAAAAGTATCTAAGTTATTTTTAGATCATCCAGATTTTATCAAAAATATTAAATCATTCAGAAATGCATTGAACAAAGCACAATTTGTATCAAGACCTAAAACTAGGGCAAAGATTAAAAAATCTAATGGAGTTATAATTTCTCCATCTGGTATGTTAAAAGGAGGTGCTGCAATAGAGTATATACAATCAATATTGGTAGATCCTTTATCAGCAATTTATTTAGTAGGTTACCAGGTGGAAGGAACGCCCGGTAGAAATTTATTAGATAAGGGAATTTTTGAATTTAAAGAGTCTAGAAAAAATAAACCTAATTTTGATTTAAGAATTGAAGCACAATGCGATTATGACTATTTTGACTTTTCAAGTCATTCTGATGGTATTCACATTCATAATTATATTGAAAATCTGAATTTTAAAAGAAATGCCAGCAGCGATATTTTCTGTATTCATGGAGATAATAAATCAACAACCAGCTTAGCTAGCGAATTGGTGAATAAAAATTATAACTCAGTAGCCCCTGAAACAGGAGAGATTTACAAAGTTTAAACGAATTGTTTTCAATATATGGTTCTATTTTTTTCGTAATTGATTTCGAATTGCAATATTACAGTTTTCCAGAAATAATTCTACTTTTTCAATAGGGATCTTGGTTCCTGCCGCAGGAGGATGTCCCCCTCCTAATACATCTAAATTTGATTGTTCGCATGCTTCTCTAATCGCTTTTGAGAGATTTATACCTTGATTTACAATGCTTTCATGTGCTCTTCCTGAAACTTTATATACGTCCTCATCAGTTCTTTTTGCTAATCCAAATATAGGTTTTGATTTATCTACACCTTTAATATGTTCGAAGATTAACATGGAAGTAATTGTTCCTATAATATTTTCGGGAATTACATCTTCTCCAAAAAAATATTGAATCGAGTCTTTCTCTAGAATTTTGTCATTCTCTTGAATCCAGGAAAGGCTCTCACCCAATGACTTTCTATAGTTTTTTAAAGCTTCCTTTGATTGTTGATAAACCTCCTTTCTATTTCCCATAGCAATAGCTATCCCTAACGAAGAATTATGAGTTCGGCCACAAGCATTTAGAAGATTAGAAAATTCTTTAGCATCGTGAAGTTCTGAGCCAGCGGGTTCCTCTTTTAATATATACCGATTAATAATTAATTTTTTTATTATTTTATTAGGTTCTAAATCAAGTTTTATTGATGCATATTCAATAATAGCAGCAGATATTATTTGTTTCTCATCTTGGTTCAATTCACTTAACGTTTTTACATTACCTTCAGAATTTTCCATTAATATACCCTGAGTTTTCAAGAAAATCAAAGTTCTATTTGCATCTTTAGATAATCCAGGTAAAAGAATTTCTGTTGAATAAGCAATTGCTTCATTTAAGGGTTTTAAACTACGAAAATTTAAATCATTTACAACTTCGATTAATCCTAAATTCATCGCATCTTCTAAAATTAAAGTATTTAGTCCTAGAAAAGATTTGTTTAATCCTTGATTTTGAATATCTCCTATTGCTCCAACGATAGCGATCGGTGATAAGTCTATATTTTCTTGATTCAGACATTTGGCAAAATAGTAGCATAATCCCGCACCTGAAATTTCAACACTACCATCAATTCCAAAAAAATAAGGATTAACATGCCAATTTTTCGTTTTTTCATGGATTTCTTCAATCAATTTAATTTCTTCTTTGTTAGAAACATTTTGAGGAATATGGTGATCTAAAATTAAAAAAGAATTAAACTTTGCTTTATTAACTAATTCTGTTTGTAATTCTAAATATTGTCCGCTCCCAAAATCAGAAAAGATTAGAAAATTATTATATTCTTGAACTTTCTTTAAGATTTTCGCAATTTCTCTTTTTTCTAATTGTCTGAGTACAGTAATTTGAAATGGAATTTTCTCTCGATATAAAGCTTTGCCAAGAATTGCACCCGAACTTAATCCATCAGCATCTAGATGGGTATAGATATTAATAGGTGTGTCCTTGCCTTCAACATGCTTAAATAAGTTATTCTTTGCAATCTTAAGATCGGCAAGCAATTTAGTTAATTTTTCTTTTTCTGTGTCCATTTTTCTTAATAATTAGATAATCATAAATTCAAAATTATATAATAAGATATCAAAATTATAATAAATACTCAATTAAAAAAAGTAAATTTACTAAGGTGAAAATAAATGCATCATATAAGAATAAATGAGCTTGCAAGAAA
>JAHLWJ010000307.1 GCA_019057975.1 Promethearchaeota archaeon
CTGAATATATAATTGGCTGGCCACTGTGGACAATGTTAAAACCAAGATTTTACTGCTAAATGAGGAAATTTTAATACCAGGACTATTATTAGACTGATATTTTTTTAATCAATTGAATCTATTTTTGAATTATCTTGAAATTCTTAACACAACTGTTTTCATTACCGGTGACTTGTATCTCTATTTTTCCTTTTGTTTTCAAACCAATAAAATCAATCCTAATTTCCCCTTCCTTTATTATTTTATTGACTTCATTAACTTTAATACTTTCCATTTTCTGATTATTGATTAATAGTTCTATTTGAGGTTGGTCAAACATTTTTTCTAAATCGGGTGGATAGAAATCTTTAATTTTAGTAGAAGCTACTAACTTAAAGGAGTCTTGATACATCCTTGAAATTCTACCACTGATTGTTTTAATAGTATTTGAATCCAAGTCCAGTAAAATTCCTAATCCTCTTATTAAGCCTTCTTTAATGATAGGATTATAAGCTTTTATCTCTTCAATAAATGAATTGTCAACAGAACAATCACCATGTAATAGTTTCCCACGGGCTCTTCTGATTTTATTAAATCTTTTTTTATTAATTTCTAAGATATCTTCAAATAAGACCTTGATTCCTATCGATTTTAATGAGCTAATCATTTTACCACATTTATCACATACCCACTTTCTATCTTCAGGTTTTATTTTAAAATAATCACACAATAGAACATTTAAGGTTTCCAATCCTACCCAATAGGAAATAAACTTATTTATTACAGCTTTTTCATAATTACCCTTTTTTAACCAGTCGGAGGCTAAAATGATTCTATAGTCATTGACTTTGATAAATTTATTAAAAGCTTCATTTAGGATTTCTTTATCAATTAATACAAAATTTTTTCCAATAAGTGTAAAGTTAAAGAATTTTTTAATCGCCAGTACTTCTTTTTCTGGAGAAGCTTCATAAACCATATCTATTAGAGGAGGATTTGAAGATGTAGAAGTAGAAAAATCTATTAGGTTTATAATATTATAAACTGTGTCCAGTGACTTTTTTTCAGCATTAGTAATATTTTCAGAAAATATATAACCATCAACAGTTAATCCAATAGGCACATCGTAGATTATAGATTTGTCTTTACCAGAGATAAAATCATAACCAGAAATTTCTTTTTTGTGCAAGCCCTCTATGCCTGCGACCGTATTTGGTGTTTTAATATTATATCTTACAAAATATCTATTAGTCATATATTAATTGAATTTAGTTAGTAAAAATAATTATTCGATTAACCAATTGTTTTCTTTAAGAAAAGCTTTAAATAAATCTTCATTTTCAGATTTGTATCCAAAACTCCAATAAATTTCTTGAATTTTTTCAATAAAATATATTTGTAAGTTAGCTTTGTCATTTAATATTCTGGTATCCAATTCCAAATCCCATTCATATTCGGGTAATAAACTTTTTTTATGTCCCCAAACATCCCAACCTGTTGGTTTAATCCTTTTTATTGTTATATCGGATGCGTTACTTAAGGAAATACTACCAACTATACTTCCTTGATACTCTACTTGTTTATAATAATTACTTAAGAATTTTAAAAAGACTATTAATAATGAAAATACATTATATAAATAAATACTCTTTACCCCTTGATTATCTGGTCTTAAAACATCGTAAGAATGAAAAACTAAGCCATTTGAGTATATTTGCTCACAATTTATCATTCCATCATAGTATCTCCAATAGAAATTGAATAATCCATCAGGGATTGGTTCCATATTGGAAGAAGGAAACACTTCATTTCCTCTACCTGCAGATATTTTTAATGAGTCAATTTGGTTTAACAAGTCCAATGGTTCTATTAATGCTCTTCTCGGATAAAATGGTTGAGCAACCAATGTTAACATAGATACATTAGTTCCTACTTCAGCCATTACAGTTCTTGGGACAAATTCCAAATCCGAATTCTCCTGTTCTTTCTTTTTTTCAAACTCATATTTTTCTTGTGCAATTGAACTTTGTCGTTCCTTCTCAGCTCTTATTATTCCAGCTTCATATACCTTAAGAACCTTTTCAATATTGTTCTTTCTTGTGAGTTCTGCTTTTTCTTTCTTCCTAAATAATATTTCTGTATAATCAGGAGAAGCAATATCTATTGGATTTCTTATATTTCCAGTTCTTACCCAAAGGTTTGAGTCATTTTGTACATAATAAGGTGTTCTGTCACCTTCAAAAATACGGATTAAAATAAAAATATTTCCATTTTTTTCGCTTGTTGTATGAACCTGATAAGATGGTATGGGGTCTACTGAAGAGGCGTATTGATGTATTCTATCAACCAGCTTTCCAGAATTTTTTATTCCTTCCCAAGCAGAAGGTTTACTACTTTTTTTATCTTCCTCGACACCAATTATAATTACACCACCCCTGGTATTTGAAAAGGCAGCAAAATGTTTTGCAAGTCCCTTTGGTGGTAAATCTCTTTTGTAGTCTAATTGAATACCCTCAATGTGGCCTTCTTTACAAAAAGAAGAAATATCTTCGAAACTAAAACTATTAATTGGTTTATTTAGAATATCCATATATTATACCCCACCATACTACTCACTATTTATTTTCATTTATCTATTTCATATTATTTTCATGATTCCATTTTAACCAATTTTTTAAAACATTATTATCTGGGAGTATAAAACCGTTTGTAATTCTTATCCAGTGGTACTCATCTATAAATTTGGGAATTGTCATATTTTCTTTATTCAGCAAATTTGGAATATCACATAATTCGAAATTTTCTTTTTGGCATGATTCCTTTAGCTCTCGTATTTCATCTATTACTTTAAGCAAGAATTCAGAGTAAGTTGATATACTATAATTCTTGGCATAATAATCTCTCATTGCTATATCCCAGGGA
This sequence comes from Promethearchaeota archaeon, assembly GCA_019057975.1. Next base: position 2,902 of record JAHLWJ010000307.1, read on the forward strand.
ATCAAAGACTTAGGTCTTAAAGAGAATAGAATTTTTGCAGACCCTGTTTCGCCTATACTCTTTTTTATATCCCTACCATCCTTTAAAATATGGGAAGCTACTTTTATTTTTAAATCATCATATGTATTTTGAATCAACTTTAATTGGTCTTGTTTAAGTTCCCACATATTGGTTTCCTTGGGAGGAAGGTTTTTCTTATACTCTTTATACCAAGATAATATTTCATTGGAAGCAAGCTCATGGCATTCCTTGTAGAAGTTCCTGCAACCCCAGTTATTCAACCATTTTAATAGATGTTTTCTATGTGGTGGATTGAATAAATTAATGTCGCTATTTATCTTATTCAGAAAATTGAGATAGGTTTCATCAAAATTTGTCAAATTACTGTAGATATAGCTTGTGAATGATAGTTCATATAAATTCATTTTTGATTACCTTTGATTGAGTCTTGTATCCAATAACCATTTTAGATAATTATTTTAAATATTAAATACTTCTTTGATATTATATAATATCTCTATGATAAACCACCAAGAACTTAGAGAGCAATATAAACCTGAAAAAATAAAGACCTTATTTATTGCAGAATCTCTACCACTATCAGATACATTCTTTTATTCTGTGACCTTTCCCCCAAAAACTGGACCAAAGATTGGGGTAAGGTCAATGAAATAAGTGTCCAAGACCAAGAACATGGAAGACATGATTTGCAGAGTAAACCTGATCCTTATGAAAAACAAACTTTAGAGGAAAATCAATTAGCAGAATTAGAAAAGATTGCTGCTAGAAAGATTATCTCCTGGGCAGAAGACGGAAGGTTAGCAAAACATGAAAAACTGGCCTATATTCTATACTGTTGGGAACGTTGGGAAGGAGAGGAAAAAATTATTGAATTTATAAACAAGATAGTTTCAGATGATATAGGACTAGTTAAATTTATATCTGCTTTTTTAAATAAAGGATATAGCCAAAATCTACAAGATTATGTGGGCCAAGTTGAATGGAGATTAGACCATAAAGGATTGGGAAAATTTTTAAATACTGATAAAAATAATAAATATATAAACCGAATAGATAATATATTAAAATCAAGGCAATTTAAAAAACTTAATGAAAAAGAAGTAATCGCTTTAAAAAAGTTTAATGAATTTATTAAATCAAAAAAATGAGTGATTTAATTTCTGTTAAAACTGACATACCTTTCTATTTAAGGTTACCCCCTTATTGGTTTATCTCTCACGATGCAACTAAGAGTAAATGTGCAATATTATGCTCCCATAGATTTGGAGAAATAAGATTTAATAAAAATACTAAGATGTACAGCAACTCCGAATTTAAAGAATTTGATAAATCAAACGTGACTAAACCATATAAAGAATACAAATATAAAACTACAAATAATTACAGAGATATAAAAGATGAGATCACAACAGCAGAAATTAATGTCTCAAAAGATGGAGGATTTAAAGAATTAAAAGCTTATACAGAATTTGATATGCTTTTATATTGGGATGGTATAAATAAAATTGATGGACTAATCCTAAAAGAAAGAATTTCTAATAACTTAAACCATTTTTTAAATATCTACAGATTAGTTACACAGGATCCATATGTAACAAAAATAGATTTTGATCTCGATTTATACATTGTAGATATTAGAGTTTGTAAATTACTTCCTAGTTTAAAAGACTCACCAATTGAAAAAATTATAAGAGACATAAATAAAATTAAATTTATGGATAATATTGGTTTAGGCAGAGCAACAATTCAGCGCCTAGATTCACTGGAAGATATCTGGCCTGGTAAAGACTTAGATAAAAGTTTCTTAGATACTTTTTCCAATTTAATACAGAATGAATATAAAATGCCTCTTCATTATGAATTAATTCTTTTGGCTCAAACATATTTAAAGAAGAGGATATATCATATCTCAATTATTTTAGCTGAAACAGCTTTTGAGATTTATATTGAAAATATTTTAAGAGATATATTTATAAGTGAAGGTAAAAGTGAGACTGATATTGATAATCTTTTAGGGTTTGAAGGATCTTATGGAAGCCATAACAATAGATTATATTTCTTAGATAAACTATTACATAAGAAATTTAATAGTAGGAATAGATTTATAAACTCAATAGAATATAAAAATTGGAATAATGATTTATATCTTATTAGAAATGATATTGTCCACAGAGGGATAATTTATGAAATTTCATTTGAAAAATGCCAAAAAGCAATAAAGGCTTGTAAAGAGGCAGTATCTTTCTTTGAGAGAAGGATCGGTGCCTTCGCAAATAATATTCAGATATGTACAGATGTATCTTTTTTAATAAAAACTGCAGGTAGAATATCTTCATTCCTATAATTTTTTCAATTCTCAAAAATAAATTTGTAAATTGATTAATATTATCAAAATACGAATATATCTATAATTTATCTTTAATAACTTTCATTAAGATTAGGGAAGTTGGTCACTTTGCTAAGTGCACAAAGTGGCTGGTCACTGTGGACGATGTTAAAACCAGGATTTTAATGTTAAATGAGGATATTTTTATACCAGAACTGAGTTTTTAAGGCTAACCATTAGTTTTATTATATGGCTATGCACTATACACAATATTAGAAACCGGAATTGAGTTTTCCGTGAAAAATAATAAATATTTCTCCGGAGTTATCATTAAAAAAATAAAATGTGTTAAAATTATCAAAAGAAAAAATTTATATAGGAGGTAAAGTTGAATGAATTAGAAACTCTTAAACAG
>JAHLWJ010000045.1 GCA_019057975.1 Promethearchaeota archaeon
TCGAATTATGAAAAAATATAAATTCATGTTTAACTATTATATTACTTTGAAGATGACTGAAAAATTGACTATTGAAGAAGATTCAAAAGACCAAAAAGGTCTTTTTAGTGATAAATTAAGAAAATATGAAGATAAAATGGTAGAATTCTTTATTGATATTGGTACACGGAAACGGGTAAACCCCAAAATGCTTCAGATTTCCTCATACTTATTAATACATGGAAGCTTGACTCAAAGAGAATTAAAAGAGCTAACAGGACTTTCAATGGGCACAATATCGACATTTTTATCAGTAATGATAGGTGCGGATAGGTTCCAGAAAGAACGCATTCCGAAAACTCATACTTATAAGTACTCATATTCCGGAAATCTTGATGAATTGACAATAAGGGGAATAGATGTCATGATAAACAGCCTTACTTCTATGGGAGTTTATTTAAATAGTAAAAAAAAACAATTAAAGGAATTAGATGAGCAAGATAAAAAAGGAGCTGAACATCTTTCACAAAGGATTGATGAGTTGTTAGATATATTTGAGTTTTATAAAGAAGTATTCCCTGAAGTTTATAGAAAAGTCTTACCAAAAACGGACTGATATTAAAAAGGTTGGGAACTATTGAGTGAAATAGATTTTGATCCTGAAGTATATTTAATTGAAGAAGAGATTTTAAACTTGCTATATTCAACACCAATGTTTGTTGGCCGGGATCCGGTGTTTATTAGAATTTTAGGATTGTTTATGACTAGAAAATACTTAACTCAAAAAACTTTACAAAAAATAACGGGATTGTCAGCAGGGAAAATTTCTGAAGAAGTGAATTTTTTTTTAGAAATGGGTCTCATAGAAAAAGCTGATGTTTCGAAAAAAGGAAAGATAATATATTCTGCGAATTCTGCTGGTTTAATTCTACTCAAATTTAGCAAAAGTATTATTAATAGGATGGTTAAATGGGAACAAGATTTAGAAGAGATGAAACTTGATTTAGAAAATAATAAAAAATCGTTGGAAAATGAAAAAGGTTTTACCCGAATTGTAGAATTAAATGATTATTTCTTAGGTGCTATTAAAAAGTACAAAAAATCATTTGAAGTGATGGATGAATTTGACGAATAAAGAAATTAGATCTTTTTAATCACATGCGAGTCAAATTCTTTCTAGGCATTCGTTTGATTCTAGGGTCATCTATATAAGAATCTATTGTTTTAATAAACATTTCTTTGTCTACTTTAATATTTGGTGATTCTATTGAACAATAATTGCTTACATGGTCATTGAATACTTGAGAAGTTACGTTCTCACCTAGATTTGCTATGATGTTTCTTTCTTCCTTCAGATTTTCAACAGGGCTTAATAATGTGAACTCTCCTAATTGTAAATCCTCCCAAAGAGGCGTGCTAGGGGATACTGTTAATGTTCGGAATCTAAAAATAGTTGGGTTTATTTCAGTTAAAACTTTAGCAGTTTCGATTACATGGTCTTCAGAATATTTATGCCCTCCTAAACCAAGTATAATGTAGAGGGATAACTTTATTCCAGCTTTCAGAAGCCTTTTTCCTGCTTTTATAAATGATGCAGCAGTCGTTCCTTTTTTCATTAATCTTAATACTGTATTTGAACCACTTTCTAATCCCATATATACTATATCTAATCCGGCTTCAGCTAATTTTTCTAGTTCTTCATCTGATTTTCTTAATACATCCAATGCTTTAGAATAACAACTAACTCTTTGAACTTTCCTGAGTTTAATTCTTACATATTTAATGATCTCAACCAAATAATCTGTTGAAGCCGAAGTAGGATTACCTCCTGCTAAAAATACCGGAAAACCGTGATAATTATATTTAGCTGCTTGATCAATGTCTTTTTTTACGTCTTCTATAGGTCGTATGGCATATTCTTGAGTAGTCCCATACATTCCTTTGTATGTTCCACAAAATTTGCATTTATTCCATGAACAACCTCCCGTAACAGCAATTAACACAGAATATGCTTCTACTGGAGGTCTTATGATAATTTGGTCAGGAGGGTACTTGACGGTCATTTTACGTGAATAAATGAATTACTAAATATTTCATTATGTAATGATTTAATTAAAATCAGATAAATTTTTAGATATTATTATTATATCTTACAATTATTTGAAAAAATTCATTTAAGGTTATTCGCTTGAAACACGGATTTAATTGGGATTTTAAGTATCCCTCTCAAAGAATGCCAGTTTTGGCAAAAAACATTGTATCAACATCTCAACCTTTAGCCTCTCAGGCAGGACTTAGAATGTTATTAAAAGGTGGAAATGCAATTGATGCTGCAATCGCTGCTGCAATTACTTTAACCGTAGTAGAACCAACAAGTAATGGAATCGGAAGTGATGCTTTTGCGTTATTGTGGGATGGTAAAAAAATTATTAGTTTAAATGCAAGTGGAAGATCTCCAGATGCATGGGAGCCGAGTCGTTTTTCTGATCTTAAGGAGATGCCTTTAATAGGTTGGGATTCTGTGACTGTACCTGGAGCTGTTTCTGCTTGGGTTGAACTATCGAAAAAATATGGTCAGCTCTCTTTTAAAGAATTATTCGAGCCAGCAATTACCTATGCTGAAAATGGATTTTTAGTCTCACCGATAACAGCTAGAGCTTGGCAATCTGCACTTGATTCTTATGAAAGTGATATTCCAAATTTCAGAAATTTATATCCTGATATCTATGATGCTTTTTTTCGAAATGGAAAAGCACCAGAACCGGGTAGTATGTTTAAATTTCCTGCTCAAGCTAAATCTTTAAGTTTAATTGCTGAAACAGAAGGAGAGGCATTTTATTTTGGCGAAATAGCTAAAAAAGTTGTGAAACATTCTGAAGATACAGGGGGATGCTTAACCTTAGAAGATTTAGAACGTCATAAGGTAACTTGGGAAAAATCACTAACGATTAATTATAAAAATATTACTTTACATGAAATTCCTCCTAATGGCCAAGGTATAGCAACATTGATTATGCTTGGAATAATAGAAAAATTTGATTTGAGTTTATTTGAATTAGATTCTACTGAATTAATTCATTTACAACTTGAAGCTATGAAATTAGCATTTGCTGATGCTTATCGTTATATTTCAGATCCAATGTCATTAGAATTTGACCCCTCTTACTTATTAAAATCAGAATATCTTAAAGAAAGAGCAGATAACATTAATTTAAAAGGAGCTAAACAATTTAAAGCAGGGACCCCTAAAGGGGGAGACACAGTATATTTAACATCAGCAGATTCAGAGGGGATGATGATATCCTATATCCAATCTAATTATGAAGGTTTCGGTTCGTGTATTGTTGTTCCTAATACGGGAATTAGCCTTCAAAATCGAGGAAATGGATTTTCTTTAGTAGAAGGACATCCAAATCAAGTAGGACCTAATAAACGACCGTTTCATACAATTATTCCCGCATTTGTAACGAAAAATGGGAAACCTTTAATGAGTTTTGGAGTTATGGGAGGAGCTATGCAGCCACAGGGACATGTACAATTGATGATTCGTATATTTGAGCATAGACAAAATCCTCAGGCTGCATTAGATGCACCAAGATGGCGAGTTTCCCAAGACTTGGAAGTTTTTCTCGAATCTGGATTTAATCAAGAGGTTTTTGATGGTTTATCTCAATTAGGGCATGAAGTTTCTAAAAGAGAATACTACAGATTTGGCGGCGGACAAATAATATATAAGCTTGAAGACGGTTATTTAGGCGCATCAGATTGGCGTAAAGACGGTTATGCTGCAGGATTTTAATATAAAAAGAGATAAATAAAAAAAATTTGATATCTTCTCACGAAATATATTTCATTATTTTTTCCATTTTTGTAATACCACTAAAATTAAAGGATTATTAATCCTTTAAACAAAATATTTAAATTTTTAATAATTATTTCAGATGTAATAATTTGAATTTCAAATTTAACCTACTAAAATTAAATCCAATTCTTCATTTACTTAAGAACATTTGAGCTAATGAGTTACGATGGAAAAGAGGTTATATATAGTTTTAAGATAGTAATATGTGGGGCTAGTTCAGTAGGAAAGACGTGTCTTTTTAATCGTTACTGCTTCAATTCATTTGATTTCGACACCTCTCCAACAATTGGAATAAACTTTCATTCAGTTCATTTAAGGATAAATCTTAAAGAAAATCCCGATGAAATAAAAGAGAATTATATAGTTAACTCAATTTTCGATTTTGGTGGTCAAGAGCGTTTTATACCATTGCTTCCTAGATTCATTGAAGGTGCTAATGGAGCGTTACTAGTTTTTGACTTAGTAAATACCTTCACATTTAGTCAGTTAGATTTTTGGTATGAACAACTAATTAAAAATGCTGTCAGTTCAGATATCCCTATTATTTTAGTAGGAAGTAAGAGCGATTTATTAGAGAAAACACCTATATCAGAAATTGTCGATGATAAATTAATTCATAAGTATATAAGAGAAAAACAATTAGACGGGTTTTATAGGACATCTTCTCTAGAAAATTATAATGTTTTAGAAGTTTTTAAAGAACTTAATAACATAATGTTAAGAAGACTACATATACCTTATGTGGTTGTCTAAAAGAAAGATATATCATAGTTAAAACTCTCTTTTATAAATGAAATCAGAGAACTCGTTAAAAAAAATCTTTTGCTCCTTGTTGAGATCAGGGTATATATCCTTTAGATTATTCTTTGCTTGTTCTACTAAGTTTTTCGATAGGTGCTCAGCTATTATTAAAGCATTTGTTTCAGTGAAAATATTTTTCACTTCTTTTATATCATTTCTAGTTAAATTGTCTTTATGATAAATTTCATTAAGTCTCTTAGATTGGTTTTCATCAGTATTTTGAACTGCTAAAATATATACAATTTTTGAACGATTTTTCCTCTTAATATCATCTTCTAGATCAATAATATCATCTCTTATGGCATGAGCTTGACCAATACTCAGCAATGCATCGCTTAGAGGTTTGATTTGATATTGGATATTTCCTTTTCCTAAAATAGCACCTATTTTTGCAGATTTCTCGAATAATTTAGCTCTCTGATATTCGGCAATATTTAAATACTGCTCCAAAGTCATAGTTATTCTGTTATAATTCATATATTCTTCGATTAGTTGTCCCTTCATTAAGAAATCCATAGCTTTTGTGTACTCATTGATGGCTAATATTTTTAGCTGTTCTGGGAATTTTGCAGATTTTAAAATGTCTAAACCTAGTAAGTATCCTTGAGTGCCTCCTAAAATGCTCATATCTCTTCCATATAATCTAACTATCTCATCTTTATTATGGATATTAAGATCTTTATAAATTTGATTTAATTCATTCTTTAATTGCATGTGAAAAGTCGGTTTACCTCTTCTTATTGGATCGTCATCTAAAAGATCATCATGAATTAGATGTCCACTATGTAACAATTCAACCGCTATAGATACTTCTCGTATTTGTTCTAATTGATCTTCTAAATACATTGGATTCACTATACCAGAAAAAGCAGCGCTTAATAAAACAGGATGAATTCTTTTTGCTTTATCGTTTAAAATAAATTCTTCAAGTTGTGCAATAAAATCCTTGAGGAGGATATCCTTTTCCGTTTTCCGTAACTGAGCGAAATATTTCTCTAATTCTTTATTAACATGAGCTTTTTCTGTTTTAAAGAATTCTTCTATCATTTTAAAATCGTAGAAATTTCGTTAGTATTAATATAAAACATATAATAATTTAATTTAATTATATCTAATTCCTAATAATTTTATATTAAAGGAGAATTTTAAAGGATGAAAATAGCAATTATAAGTGATTCGCACGATCATAAAGATAACATTCTCCGAGCGGTCTCAATAATAAATGAAAGAAAAGTTAATGCAGTTATTCATTGCGGAGATTATGTTGCACCTTTTGTTAAAAGATGGTTTGATAAGCTCGATGATGCTATAAAGAAAAATTTTTTCGGGGTTTTTGGGAACAATGATGGAGAAAGATTGTTTTTAACGCAAAATTTGGGGCAAATATGTCAATTTGCTCAAAATGGTAATGAGTTGATTTTAGAATTAGGAGGAAAGAAAATTTTTGCCTCCCATATGCCAAGAGAGGAAACTATAGAAGCATTAGCTCATTCAGGTAAATTTGATATTATATTATCAGGACATACGCATTCTTTAATAAAAAAAAAATATGAAAATGGAGTTTTAGTGGTTAATCCAGGCGAATTATGTGGTTATTTAACAGGAAAATCGACATTTGCTATTATAGATACGGATAAGATGGAAGCAGAAATAATTGAATTATAGAATTTAAATTAATTTTTTCTCTACATTATTTATAATTAAGATTTATTTAATGAATTACTATATGTCAACATTATCACCTAAGGAAATTTACGAGGATTTTAAAAAAAAAAAATTGGACAAAAGTAAAGCATCAGAATTATTGATATCAATAATTGAAAATCCTCTCGAATTGGATAACAGAACCAGGATATTAAGTGTAAAATTCTTAGGTCTAATCGGTTCTAAAGAAGAGAGCGTATATTTTTTTCTTGAAAATCTATTAATATCAGATTTAAATGAGTTAGTACGGGGAAACTCCGCGAGTATTATTATTAGAAATTTCTCTGATCAAGCATTAGAACCAATTAAATGGGCTTTAAACCATGAAGAATCAGAGTCTTGTATAATTCTAATAATCAAAACATTAGAAAAAACTAATAACTTAAAATTAAAATCGTTATTGAAGACTATCGAATATATCGACTTTGAAGGTAAAATCTTCTTCCCTTTTGGGCCTTATCCCATTATTAATTTAAGCAGTAGCAATATAGATAATATATTAAAAGTTAAAGGTTTGGGGAAGTTAATAAATTTAAATAAATTGAATTTAAATTTTAATAGGATTACGGAAATAGAAGGCTTGCATAACCTAATTAATTTAAAATCTTTACACTTTCAAGGGAATAAAATTAGAGAAATTAAAGGGTTGGAACACTTAAAAAAATTGGAATACTTATACCTCAATAATAATGAAGTCCTTAAGATCCAAGGGATCAAGAACCTTTCTAATTTGAAATCATTAATGATATATGATAATCAGATCGCAGAAATACAAAAGTTAGAACATTTATCAAACTTAGAAATATTAAATCTACGGAACAATAGAGTCAATGAAATTAAAGGATTGAAGTGTCTCAATAATTTAAAAAGATTAGACCTTAGTAATAATAGAATAACTGAAATTAAGGGTCTAGATAATCTTACTAATCTAGAATTTTTAGATTTAAGTTATAATCAAATATCTGAAATTAAAGGATTAGATAACTTAAAAAATTTAAAATTTTTAGATCTTAGAAATAATAAGATAACAACGATAAGACAATTGAACATATTAAAACAATTACAGCACCTATATCTTGGATTCAATAGAATCTCAATAATAGAAAATACTGAGAATAAAAGTATCCTTGATACTTTAAGTATTGAAGGAAAAAATATTTCAAATTCACCCTTCGATTTTTTTTACAATTATAAATCACGCAAAAACTCAGTTAATAAAAAATCATTAGAAATAATCGACATTAAATTTATGCCAGAAATATTCAAATCTCAATCTTTACTTAAGGAATTAAAACTAATTAGTAATCCAATAAATTATTTTACGAGTTCTTCATGGATTATGATATGGAAAAATAATGAATTTGAAATTTTTCGATTTAGTAAATCCGGAGAGATAACATGGGTTCAGAGGAGGAGGAAACAGTATTTACCTGAATAAATTTATTTGAATTCTATTTGTTTTTTATTTTCGGAAACTTTTAATTATGAATTCCTAATTTTTAATTATGATGTCATTACCTTTAGAAGGGAAAGTTATATTAGATCTTTCGAGGATGTTGCCAGGTCCCTATTGTTCCATGATACTTGGTGATCTTGGAGCTGATATCATCCGCGTAGAAGATCCTAATTATCCTTATAGTAACCCTCCACCTTTTTTCCAAAAAGGTAAGTATAGGGAAAGTGCTTTTCATTCCATTTTAATGAGGAATAAGAAATCTATTACACTTAACCTGAAAAAAGCTGAAGCAAGAGAGATTTTTTATGAATTGGTAAAGCAAGCAGATGTGGTTCTCGATACATTTCGACCAAAAGTAATGAAAAAATTAAAAATTGATTATGATACTTTAGCTTCAATTAATCCATCGATAATTTGTTGTTCCCTAACAGGATATGGCCAATTTGGACCTTATGAACAAATTGCAGGTCATGACCTTAATTATATAGGAATATGTGGCATTTTAGATTTAAATAAGGAGAAAAAAATATTTGGTTCGAAAGATCAAATAATACATCCTATAAATCCTGGTGTTCAAGTTGCTGACATTGGTGGGGCATTGGTTACAGCTATAGGAATATTAGGGGCAATCATTGAAAGAGAAAATAATCCCGAAAAAAAAGGACAATACATAGATATTGCAATGACAGATTCAGTCTTCTCATTTATCCCATTAGTTTCAGCTTACAATTTCGCTAAAGATCTAAGCGAAGGAATAAACATTTTACATGGAGATTTTCCATTTTACGCGGTCTATAAAACTAAAGATGACAAATTTTTATCAGTTGGGATTATAGAAGTAAAGTTCTGGAGAGAATTTTGTAAAGGATTAGAGCGGGAGGATTTAATACCAAAACAATTTGAACAGGGAATAAAAAGAGAAGGTATATTTGAGGAAATTCAAAAAGAGTTCTTAAAGAAAATACAAAGGGAATGGATGGATATATTTATAAATCTCGATGCTTGTGTTATGCCGGTTAAATCTTTTTCAGAAGCTTGCGAAGATCCTCAAATTCAAGCACGTGATATGGTAGTAGAGATGAATCATCCTAAACTTGGGAAAATTCAAAATGTAGCTTCACCAATTAAATATTCCCGAACACCACTCAAAATAAGAAGTTTTGCACCTAAAATAGGTCAAAACACGAAGGAAGTTTTAAGAAGTCTGGGATATTCGGATGATAAAATTCGAGACCTTAAAAAAAAAGGGATAATGTAAATTCTAATTAAAGTAATTGGAATTCCACAAGTACTATTAATATCGTAATCAAAAGAGAAATGATTGTAAATACAATTAACATAATAAACATTGGCCAATCTTTTAACTGACCATAAAAGCCAGCTGCGTTTATTGTAGAATAAATCACCATTCCAATAGATATATAAAAAATCACTATCCCCCAAGATTGGTTAGTGAATAATCCAAATCCTCCAATTAAAAGCATGACAGATGTTAGAAATTCAGCAATTAAATGAAAAGATATTTGAGTTGGCTTAGTGGTAAGGTCTGGGACTTCTCTCTTTCCTAATAGAAAAATCCACATACAAAACATAGCAATTCCTATTATAATGGTATAAATTGATGCTATTATTTCTATAACTATTATTTTCACCTTCAAAGATTTAGTACCATGAAATTTATTAGTATTTAGATTTAATTAAATTTTTTCAAATAAAGTCTCATAAACATCACTTTAGATTTTTTCTTTAGAAAAAGTAAAACTTTATTGTTTTAAGAAAAATCCTAGCTTCTTAAAACTAAAAAAAAATTACAATGCATAATAATAGAATGTAATTTATATTTTAGAAAAAAAAGCAATGTCTATAGATTTAAAGTTATATGATGCTATTAAAGATTCAGGAATAAATCTAATTCTTTCATTACCATGCATCATGCTGAAGGGTTTATTGCAACTTATCGAAGAAAAAAACGAAATTCAACATATTTCGATTACAAGAGAAGAAGAAGGTGTAGGAATAGCTGCTGGTGCATATTTAGGGGGTAAAACTCCCGCAATTTTAATGCAAAATTCTGGTTTAGGCAATTCAGTCAATGCTATAAAGTCTCTCTTACAATTATTTAAAATTCCTGTTATTTTTATAATGAGTCACAGAGGTGCTGAAGGAGAAAAAGTTTTGGCTCAAATTCCTATGGGACTGCTCACACCCGATTTACTAGATTTATTAAAAATGGAAAAATTCATTATTGATTCAAAAGATAATATAAAATACTTACAGACGGCGGTAGAACTCAGTATATCCTCTAAAATGCCGACATGTATTCTTTTAAAGAAGACGTTATGGGGGTTACTATGAGAAGATTTGATGCTATAAGAAGAATTATTGACTTAGTAACTGACGAAATTATTGTTTGTAATATTGGTGCTCCTTCTAGAGAATTATTTAATATCAAAGATAGAGACGAAAACTTCTATATGTTGGGCTCTATGGGGTTAGTATCATCCATAGCCTTTGGAATTGCGATTTCAAAACCAAAAAGGAATGTGTGGGGCATAGATGGCGATGGGGCCTTACTTATGAATTTAGGTAGTTTAAGCACTATTGCGAATAATCAACCAAACAATTTAACCTTAATAGTAATTGATAATGGTACTTATGGTTCAACTGGTAATCAAAAAACTTATACAAGCAAAAAAACAAACCTAGAAACCATAGCAGAAGGTGCTGGATTTGAATCTATAACAGTCATTGACAATGAGGATGATATTATCCCTAAATTGAATGAATTAGGTTTAGGTTGTCATTTCGTGAAAATCATTGTATTGCCTGGAAATGCTCAAGTAGAAAACATCCCATTAAATCCGGAAGACATTAAAAACAGATTTTTGAAATCTATTTCAAACTGATTATTTGAATAGTATAAAAATAAATTTTTTTGAATATTATAATTTCATGAAACATAGATAATTTTATTTACACATAGAATTATTAATTTTTTGAATTATATTATAATCAAAAATGTGAAGTTCTAAAATGTCAGAAGAAACCAAAAATCCAAATGATCACAACGAAGAAAATGCGAGAAGTGAAACAAGAGAAGAAAACCCCTCAGATGAAAAAGATAATGAAAAAATAGGTAAACCCGTTATAATTTCTGCAGAAGCGTATAAGACAATAATCCTTTATGCAAGTCGATATTCTAATAGATCAATTCCACCTGAGAATTGGAAAGAAATATATGGTGTTTTAATTGGATTTTCCGATGATGACTTTGTACATGTAGTAGGAGCAGAAGCTTTAACATTTGGACATGATACAGATGTTATATTAGATAATAGACATTATGTGTTTATTGCCGAAATACAGGATAAATTAGATGCACAGAAAAACAATCTTTATGTTGTAGGTTGGTTTCATTCTCATCCTGGATTGGGTTTATTTTTTTCAGATATTGATCTTAGAAATCAGATATTCTTTCAAACTCATGAGGATGGTATAGGTCTAGTATTTGATCATACTTTACTAGGAAAAAAAAAGCAAGAAAAACTAGAAGACTCTGAATTTGTCATCACTAAATATGAAACAGGATTTGAAATCTATAGAATTACTGATATTAATATGGATATCGATGCTCCAGAATACGGAAACAACTACCATAAAATTGATTACATTGTCAACGGCCTAAATAAATACTTTTTCGCTAATGTATTATCTGAATTATCTGCACTAGTTTCTGAAGGCAAACCGTTGCAATCAGCTTATGGGGAAAAAGAACCAATGGAAAAAAATAATATTACAGAATCAGAACTAACTGAAAAATTCTCTCCTTTTGACTCTAATATAAGTAGTGGTTCAAATGAAAATTTCTTAACAGAAATTCCAATGGAGGAAAATATTATATTTAATGTGGATGATTTTTCTCATAAAGTTGAGACAAGAAATAAAGAAATAAAATTAAAAGAACATGCTGAACAATTGATTTATGAGGGAAACCAGGCATTCAATAATAAAGACGCATTTACTGGAATAGAAAAATTTAGGCAAGGAATTAAGCACTACAAAGAAATAAAGGATTTTGATAAAGTAATGGATTTATTAAGAACTGTATCGCAAAAGTGTATTGCTAATGACCATTTAATTTTTGCCGGAGAATTTGCTGAAGATCTTTTCAAACTCTCAAAAAAACACAAAAACCTTTTCTATAGAGGAGTAGCAAATTATATTTTGGGATATATACTTCTAAAGAAAGGTGAAAATGATGTTTTAGAGGAAGGTTTAAATAAAATTCAAGATGCCGCAGTAGATTTTGAAAATGAAGGTGATTATGCAGGGGCAGGAATGTGTTTTAATAAGATTGGCAACATTTATCAATCAAGGTTAAATATATTAGAAAATGCTTGTCTATTTTATAGAGCTGCAATTGAAAATTATAATAATGCAATTCTAAAAATGCATCCTTTAAGAACATCATTTTGGAACAAACCAGAACTACTTATACAAAAAATTATAGAACTACGAGATATTGCTGAAGAATTATTACCTAATCTTGATAATATTGAAATAAAAAATAAGATCATCAACGATCTCAGAAATTTACGATATAATTTTTAATTTATATAATTAAACCTAATTGAAATTCATAAAAATTATATTTTAGGTTTCATTATTTTATATACTTCTTTTGGTGATTAATAATCCCTAGACGGAAACAGAAAGTTAATTATACAAGAAAAATTGTTTGTAAACATCTTGAACCTAAAGGTGATATTAGTAATAGCCTACAATCTTTAGTTTATTGTCCTTCAAGAGATTTAGTTTTAGGGACACGCGCTTACGTATGTCAAGTTTGTGACTTGTATGATCCTGTTAAAAATAACCGCAAATTTTCAGATGTGTATGAAGAGAGTAAAAATAGAGCTGAAAAGAAAATTAAAGAGAAACAAATAGAATTAGAATTGTTTGAACTTGCCGCAATAAAAGGAGATGATGGAATCGATTTATCAATTGATGAATTTGAGGAAGAAGATGAGGAAGTTCCGTTAAAATTTGAAAAAAGAAAAGCAGGCAAAGCAGATTTAGAGGATTCTGAAGAATTTGCTGAAGTAGAATGCCCTTTTTGCGGCGAAATGTTTGACGATCTCCCATCACACATTCAGAATTGTGAATTCGCGCCCGATGACGTTAATATTACTGATATAATGCCTGCAAAAAAGAAAAAAAGAAAAAAACCTAGTGGAAAACCTGGAACTCCCAAAAAAGCTACTGCAGAGAAGAAAAAATGCCCATATTGCGGAAAAGAATTCGTTAGACTTGGTAGACATTTAAATTCTTGTCCAAAGAGACCTACTGACGTAGATGATGATGAAAATAAAGATGAGTAAAGACTTTTTAATGAAATTCTAAGTAATAAACAAGTTCCTGGCTATATAACTGATTTAAAATGACACTTTTTTAAAATAAACTTCACGAGTGTCTGAAATATAGTTCTTTATTGGACTTTTAGGTTGTTTCATAATCAAGTTTATGAAATCAACTAATCTATCCTGATTTATTGCCATTCTATTAGAGAGAGTAGAAACTGAGACTTTATCATATTCTTTAGAAAATTCTGATAATTTATAGTTTAGCAAATTTTGATAGACTAACGAAATTAACAATTTTAAATTTGGAAAATTTTCAGGTTTTATGTCTTTTACAAATTCAAAAATCTTTTCAGAAGCATCATGATAATTTAATACTTTATAACAGCTTAGAATCTCATATAATTTTTTTATATATCTGAAATACCTAGTTATATTATCACTAATATCTTCTAGATTACATTTATCAAAATTTTGATCTACTTCACACTTTAACATAGCTAAAAGCCTTGAAAAATTCTCAAGATTAGACTCATTAAGCTTTTCCCTTAAAAGATTATTGAAACGGCGTTCATATATCATTCTATGTTTTGATAATTCGTTGTGAACTTGTTTGTTCAGTTCATAAAAATCAAGTAGCTCTTTCTTAAGATTAAAAATATTTTTGTGTTCCTCAAGTAATACTAATGCAGATCGTACTTTTTCCAAAGCTGAATTATAATCTCCAATTTTTACTTTTTTTAGAATAATAGATTTATAAAAATTGAGCTCTTCAATAAGGTCTCTTTTATTTTTGAAACTCTCGAGATTATAATTGAAATTCATATTTTATATAGATAAAAATGAAAATACATATTCTTATTACATATTAAATAGATCAATTACACATTTAAACTTACTACTATTTAATTAATAATTCCTTTGAAAAAATTATCAGATTTCCTTTAAATATTAAAAAGAATAAGAAAAAAATTTCCTCTTTTTTTAGTTAAACTCCTTTTCGTAATAAATGATTAGCGATTACCATTCTTTGAATTTCACTTGTTCCCTCGTAAATCTCACCCATCTTTGCATCTCTGAAATATCTTTCTACAGGATATGCTTTCATTAAACCGTATCCTCCATGTATTTGAACAGCACTATGAGCTGCTTGCATTGCCGCCTCAGATGCTACCAATTTTGCCATTGAACTAACATGTCCGTAGTCCATTTGATTATCATACATATAAGCGGCTTTATATGTGAAATATCGCCCCGCTTCCACAGCACATGCCATATCTGCGATTTTCCATTGAATCGCTTGAAATCTTCCAATTGGTTTTCCAAATTGCACTCTTTCATTTGCATATTTAATTGAGGCTTCTAACGATGCTTGTCCTAAACCTACAGATTGAGCAGCAATACCAATTCTTCCATATCCTAGGATTTGCATTGCAAGCTTAAATCCGTCTCCAATTCCCCCTAAAATATTCTCCTGCGGTATTCGAACATCTTCAAATACAAGCTCAGATGTATTAGAGCCGCGAACCCCTAATTTATTTTCTTTTGCACCTACAGAATAACCGGGAGTATCAGTATCAACAATAAAAACAGTTAGTTGTTTTCTACCCTCTTTTTCACCAGTTTTAGCTATTACGAGTAGTGTATTTGCGATACCACCATTGGTTGCAAAAATTTTAGTTCCATTGAGTATATATTCATTACCATCTTTTTCTGCTGCTAATTGCACTCCTCCCGCATCTGAACCTGCGTCTGCTTCTGTTAAACAAAAGGCTCCTATTTTGTCACCTTTAGCAAGATCTATTACAAATTTTTGTTTTTGTTCTTCAGTTCCAAATTTATAGATAGGATAAGTAGCAAGGCTATTATGAACCGCAATAGAAAGCCCCCAAGCCGCATCGGCACGCCCAATTTCCTCAACAACAATACAATAGGCAATGCTATCATCATGAAGTCCAGCTCCTCCGAACTCTTCGGGAATACATGCCCCAAAGTATTTCATTTCTTTCATTTTTTGTAAAACAGTTTCGTCCAATTCCTGTTTTTCGTCACTTTCTTTTGCTACAGGTACAATATATGCCTCAGCAAATTCTCTTGTAATTTTTTTCAACATTTGTTGTTTTTCAGTTAAAGAAAAATCCATAATAAAATCATTTTTTTTTTCTGTTTTTTTTAATAACTATATTTAAAAAATAGTCTATTTGGAAAAATTAGTTATTTATCTTAATTATATTTTATTAAATTAAAGGAGGATATTTGGCGAGTTAATTTTACATTAAATTATGCTATATTAGTTGTTGGAGATACTGAAGTTTCACCAGTCATCAAAGTTAATATACTAATAACTAGTTCCTAAAAGCACAATCTAAAAGTATTCATGGATAAAGGAGAAATTGATGTTCAAGGGGGATTAATAGCTAAAAATCTAGAGAAAAAAGTTAGACAATTACTTTTAAAGTTTAAAAAAATAAAATTTAAGGAAGAAATATTAATTTATATTTGACGAGCTCCACATAATGGACAGATTTCTGAATCACCAACTGGATTTCCGCAATCCTTGCATCTCTTAATTTCATCAACAATATCCTTGTCCTCGGAGACGCCAATTTTATCTTCATATTCCTCAATTTTTTCTACTCCTTTTGAAAAGATAGATCCTGGTCTGTCCCCTGGCCAAAGTATATTGATAACTATGCCAGAGGCTACTAAAATGGCACAAATAACAATATAAAAGGTTAAACTCGCACCGAGATTTTCTTTAAAGAACTGTGTTGTAGTAGTAATCCAATCAACCATCCACTGTCCTATGGGAATCACCAATGGTTTTAATAAAATGAGAATAGAACCAACTATGTCTGCCAATATTTCCAAAAAATCCATTGATTGAAATATCATTTTTCTTATTACACCTCTTTCACTCTTTCATCCGGTTTTCTCGGATTTTCTCTCTATTAATTGTGTAATCAATAACATCATACACTTTAAGTACAATCGTTAAAAAGTAGATCCCCATATATATCAAAATCATCTGCGAAAGATCCAAAGTAAAAAATCCAAAATCTAAGATAATGAATGTTATTTCAGTAGCACCAGAGAACCTATAACTCCAGAGATATAAACAATTTACAATAACTTGAACGAGAGCAAAAATCCCTTTTCTAATTGATTGTTTTGGAGAAGAATATTTGAAAAACGCCAATCCACTTACTAATAATCCAAAAGCAGTTAGCCAAAAAGTTATATTTTGTTGATCTTGTTTTTCCCATTCTAAAGGTAAACCTTCAATGTTAAAGATTAATGAAAAAAGTATTAATGGAATAACAATAGTAAATAAGGAATAGACTCCAGTAAATAAAAAACCTCTTACCATATTTTTGACAGCACCCATCCTGATAACCTCCTAAAAAGGGCTATAATCCATTACTTTTCTATTGAGAAATGTAATGGAAAGAGCATGCATTCCTAATGAATAAACTAAACTAATGGTAAAATTTGCATAAAATTCTAAAGCTGGAGGTCCCCTAAACCAGTCTATTAGAAGGGGATCTGGAAAATTCTCATGAAGAAAACTACTATTATAACCGTAGAAGGTAAAGTTTTTAAAGACTCCTTTAGGTATGTCACCAAAATCTTGAGTTATATCAAGAATCTTAACAATTCTCGTTTCATTCACAGTCGCATTCACTATATGACTATAGTTTAACCCTAATTGAACATTTAATTGAAGATCTTCCAAATCAAAATATCCAGTATTAGTTAGGTTAAAAGGTAAAGAGAAGTTCACATTTTCAATTTTAAATGTAGAATTATTTATATCAAAATTAAATGTAGCTTCATCAGTGTCGACCCCAATATTATCTCTATCTGATAATATTAATACTGCTGATAATCCACCCAAAATTGAAACCACAGTTACCGATAATGTCAATAAAGAAATAAAAATACGAAATAATAGCCTAAAAACACGCGACGGTCTCATATTAATCGAATTTAGATGTTTTTTGTAAGTTTTTTGTATTTAATAAATTTATTAAATTAACTATAAGATATTTATAAATTTTGCATTTTTAATTCTTAAGGTATTTAAATTTTAATAAAATGTCAAAGAGGTTAACAATAGTTCTGATTTTCAAATTTTTTTTAAGTCCTTTAAGCTTTTTTGAGTAAATTCTAAGATATGTTTTCATGAGTCATAAGAATCAGATTGATTATATTTAAGGATTTCTTTTACTAAAGCCTATAAGAGAATTTAAATTTATTAAATCAAATAATGAGTTTATATGTATATATTTCTTTTATTAAAAACATCTAAATAAAAATTAAAATTTGTGTAATGAAAATGGAAAATATTCAATCGCATGCAATCGATTTTGAAGAAGTAGCTGAAAAAATGAATACCTCTACTGAAATTGGTTTGGCTGAAAAAGAGGTTCTAAATCGACTTGAAAAATATGGCAGAAATGAATTAATTAAAGAAAAGGGTAAGACAGCCTGGCAGATATTCATAGGGCAGTTTAAAGATTTCCTTATCTATCTTCTGTTGTTTGCAATACTTATTTCAATTTTGATTGGAATCTATGAATCTGGGGAAACTGGTGAAGTATGGCCTTCAGAATATACAGATGCAGCTGTTATAGGAACAATTTTGATCGTAAATGCCGTATTAGGTTTTTACCAGGAGTATCAAGCTGAAAGATCCCTAGAAAGTCTAAAGAAACTGGCACCTCATTTTGCTAAAGTCCGAAGAGATGGTAAAGTTATAGAGATTGGTGTAGAGGAAGTCGTTCCTGGAGATATTATACTCTTTGAGGAAGGAGATAAATTTCCTGCAGATATAAGGCTTTACAAAGAATATTCACTTTATGTTGACGAGGCAATTTTAACTGGAGAGTCGAGCCCCGTTAAAAAACAATTAAAACCCGTTGACGAGAAAATGATTTTAGCAGATAGAACTAATCTTGGATATATGAATACTATAATCACTCGAGGCAATGGAGAAGGAATTGTTATAGGAACAGGAATGCAGACAGAAATTGGTAAAATAGCAGAAAGTTTACAAGAAGAAGAAATTGAACTCAGTCCATTTCAGAAAGAGGTAAATAGATTTGGAAAACTTCTTGGAATTTTAATATTGATAATATGCGCTATTGTTTTTATTACTGAAGTATTGCTTATTATGATTTTAGGAAGCCCTGATCCTTTAGAAGAAATGATAGAAGCTTTTGAGATCGCAATAAGCTTAGCCGTATCTGCTGTCCCTGAAGGGCTCATAGTTGTTATTACTGTTGTTATGAGCATAGGGATGAGAAAAATGGCAGATCGTAATGCACTAGTACGTAAACTCACTGCTGTTGAGACACTGGGAAGGGTAAGTATTATATGTTCAGATAAAACAGGTACTTTGACAAAAAACGAAATGACAGTTGTAAAAGTGTTTTCAGGAGGAAGAGAATACAATGTCGAAGGAGTAGGATATGCACTTGAAGGCAAGATTATTGATGATAAGGGAAAACAAGTTCCCTTATCGGAAGAAAATTATATTAAAAAATTTCTCGAGGTGTGTATGTTTTGCAATAATTCAAATGTCTCTCCAATAAATGATGGTACTAACAATACCGATGTTGTTGGCGACCCAACAGAAATCTCACTAAAAGTATTAGCTATGAAAATGGAATTAGATACAAAAGCTGAAAAAATTGATGAAATTCCTTTCAGTTCTGATAGAAAGATGATGTCAGTTGTATCAAAAATTGATAATCAAATGTTTGTCTTAATTAAAGGTGCTCCAGATGTATTATTAAACAAAGCAAGTAAGGTAATTATAGATGGTCAAGAAAAGCCTATTAATGAAGCAAAAGATATTATTCTGCAGAAAAATGAAGAATTTGCGAGAAATGCACTTCGAGTTTTAGGTATAGCTTATAAACCGATAAAAGAAGGATATAAAGAGGAAGAAATAGAAACTGATTTTATATATATTGGTTTAGCAGGGATTATAGATCCAGCAAGGGATGAGGTAAAAGATGCTATTGAAGAGGCTCGAGACGCTGGTATTAGAACCATAATGATCACAGGTGACCATAAAATTACCGCTATTGCTATCGCTCATGAAATTGGTTTAACACAATCAAGTGAAGCCATTACTGGAATGGAATTAGAGGAAATGAGTGATGATGAACTCCGTGAGAGAGTAAAAACAGTAGATATTTTTGCGAGAGTGTCTTCTGAACATAAGCTGAGAATTTTACGTAGATTAAAGGAACTAGATTTTATAGTTTCAATGACAGGTGATGGGGTAAACGATGCCCCAGCTGTGAAAGGAGCACATGTAGGTGTCGCAATGGGCCTAAAGGGGACGGAAGTAACTCAAGAGGCTTCGGAAATGATACTAATCGATGATAATTATGCTACAATTGTTAATGCAATAGAGGAAGGCAGAGGGATTTTTGAAACCACTAAAGGATTCTTTAGATATATGTTGAGTACTAACTTTGATGAAATATTTTTAATTCTTATAGCCTATATTGTAATGAAACTATTTTCAAGTGTGTTTCTTGCCCTTCCGATTAAGCCAATTCAGATATTATGGCTTAATATAGCAACTGATGGTATACCCGCTATGGTTTTAGGACTTACGCCTACAGATCCCGATGTAATGAAAGCGAAACCAAGAAAAGGATTTACCTTGTTACCAGAGATTAAAGGTCCGGTTCTTTTACTTGGAATATATACTTCGATCACTGATATTTCTCTCTATTTACTATTATGGGGTGTCTTTCTTCCTGCTTGGGTTGATGCGGGAATAGATCCTCGTTTAACGGCAGTAGATAGCGCATATGCTATGTCTTTAGCTCAGACAATATTATTTACAAATCTGGTCATTTGTGAATTAATGTTTGTTTTCACATGTACTTCTAATGTGAAGCCATTTTACCTGTTTCCAAATAAACATTTATTCTGGGCTGTCGGACTTTCATTAGGTTTACAATTGCTTATATTATATACCCCTATGGGAATAGCATTCCATGTTGTACCTTTATTCCACCCTTATTATTGGGCAACACTTATTATTGCTGCATTTAGTGTCTCAGTCGTAGATGAATTAAGAAAATATAAAATCAGGAAAAAGAGAGGAAT
>JAHLWJ010000308.1 GCA_019057975.1 Promethearchaeota archaeon
TTGGCAGCCGCTCGAGTTTATTTATACGTAAGTCCAGCCATTCGAGGTTGGAAAGAAATCCTATGTTTTTCGGTAAATCATTGAGGTTGTTTCTCTTAAGCGCCAAATTTTTAAGAGATTTAAGCCTTAGAATTTCGCTTGGAAAGGTGTTTAATCCACAATTGAAAATACTCAGACCAGTAATATCATCCCCATCTTTAACGTAACATATTGAATTAGTGTCAAACTTCTCCTTTAGGGGGATAGATTTATCGATTAACTTTTCGAGGGCAAAAATTATATTTCTTTCTGTATAATCCACATTAAGTATATCTGAAACCTTACCATACTCATCAAATTTGTCTAACTTAGGTAAAGGTTCACCACATTTGGAACAGTGCGAAATTTGGGGGGAATATAGAAAATTACAATGGGGGCAAGGTATTTTAACGACTTTATGCTTAAAAGTGTTGGCTTTTTGCCTAACTTCTCCCGTTTCTCCCATAATCTTAGTTTTCAAGCTTGATAATTCTTGATATTTCAGATTTTCCAGATATCCTGTATCTTTATAAATTTCCAGCAGTTCTCGCAAATTTTCATTATTTTGAGATTTTTCTTCCAGAAATGTTATTTCCTCGGTAGTTAATAGAGTATCACCATATTCTTCAGCTTGATTAATGTAGAGCCGTAGCCAATAATATTGATTATTTGATAAACGATGTTTTAATTTGTAATGGAGCAGGAAGGATGCGAAAAATTCATGATTTTTGGCATATGCTTCTAACCACTGGATTTCTCTATCTGTCAAAACTTTCACAATTTAATAAGTAAGAAAGAATGATATTAAATTCCATATGTCAAATTTTCTTTATTTTTTAGATTAATTTGATATTGTGGAAGCCAGATTTTACTAATCGGGTATTTTGTTTTTAAAAATTTAAACCATAAATTCCTTGTTAAACCTGATTCTAATCTTTTAAAATCCAATTTTTCTTTATTTGCTTCATAAGATTTTATTTTCAGGACTGTGACTCTAAGAGGAGCTAATTCATGGACTTTTGAGGTTAATTGCTCGTAGAAATTTATGATTTTTTTTTCTATCTCTTTTTCATTAATATTTTCAAGTATTTCAGGTACGTAAAAAAATAATTCACCATTATTATACAAATTATTCAAAATTGTATATGCATTTTTGAATTGATTATCAAATAAATCTTTAGGAGCATTTGTATTAAACCTGAAGGTTTCTTTATCAAATCCTTTAAAACATCCACATATTCCAAAGGGGATTTCTAAACTACTGAGAGTTTTTACAACAATATCATATTTTTTACCTAAAAGATTGGTATCAATCCAAAGATATCTTTTTTTTTCATTTAATTTTTTAAGCTCTTTTCCTAATTCAATTAGAAATTCAGGTGCAAGAAAAGGTTCTCCACCGGTAATTCTTAAGACGCCTTTTTCTTCTTTATTTCTCCACATTTCTATCACATCTTTGACAGTGAAATAAGCACCTATTTTCCCTTCTCTTAGATTATCGCTGACAAAACACCAAAAACAATTGAGGTTACAAGCGCCTACTTGGATCGCAAATGGGGTGTTGTAATCGTTCCAAGTCCCCCCACAATAAGATTGGGCAACTCGAAAAGGTTCTAGAAATTCCTGCTCCAGCATTGGTAGCAATTTATCCTCATCTTTAACATATGTTTTTTTCCTCCAAAAGCTATTAATAGTCGAATATACATTATCTGAATCTTTTATCATAGAAGACCCGCTGAAATTAGCTAAAAATACCTTTTTATCATCTTTTAACCATAATTTACTCATCTAATTCCCCCATTAATTGTGTGATTTTAAGATTTTCATATTCTATTAGAGTTAAATATTGATCATCTGGAATTTCTAAATTTTTGATAATGTCTAAGAATTTTGTTTTATTATCAAGACCATACTTAAGTGCATCAATATGATTTATTTTATCTTGTTTTGTATAAATTATTTTTAAAATTTTTTTTACGCTATTTTTATGAAAGAAAAATGGAGATTTTGGAATAAAAACTATGTTTTCATCTTCATATTCTAAATTATTAGGGTTAACAATTTCTAAATCCTTATCCCTTATATGATTAAATATTTCTTCTTCTTTAAATGGTGGCTCTGAAAAGAGATTTTTAATACAATAAATAATTTCTTCTTTTACTTCAATAAATTTCTCAATTTCATGTAGCTCAATTGCCATTCTACTTATAATATTTTCGTGATTTAAATCAATTATAATTCCTGGTTCAGAATAAATGATTTGAAGTAAAATATTTTTTTTAATACTATTCACATACTCTCTTAAAGTTTCAATGAGAGCAATCCTTTTTTTCTCAAGTTCAAAACCCATTTCAGAAATAATTAGTATTGGTTTTGAAGTGAATAATTTTTGTTTTAAAAAATGATCGAGTATTTTTTTAATACCAATTAGTCCAAGATGATTTTTTGTACTAGAATGTTCCTTTTTTCCTAACGTTCCGATATTTAGAATTAGCACATCAAATTTATCCTCATCCTCCATGGCAAAAGAATCATAATATTCTGTATCGCTTGAATAAAGAATAATTTTATTATTATATTCAACTTTTAAACCTTTACCATTACCCTCTTCATGCCATGGTTCCTCATTATGTTTTGTATTTAAAAATCTTAATCGTATATCATTATTCATTTTATCTTTAATATTTTGAGGATTTATATTATCTATTAATTCATTTCTATTAATCATATCTCTATCGATTTCAAGCATTTTTTTAAATTTTTGAAATGTAGAAGAATTTATGAACAAATCAATTTTTATTCCTGGTTTACCCGACTTTTCAAGCCATTTTTTAGCTTTATGTAGGACTGAAAAAATTGGTTCAAAATCAATACAATGATCTTCATGAGCATGGCTTACATAAATACCGTCAATATCCCTTGGAACGAAACCATTTTCGTAAAATGTCTCTAGAAATTTATAACCTGGATCAATAACAAGTCCATAACCTCCAATAACGAGAAAATATCCTCCTCCACATGTATAATCATATTTAAAGTAATTTCTATATTCTGATAATCTATTCAAGGGATATTTGGGTGAGGTTGAATTCCATTTTTTTAAAACAGCAAGAAAAAATTCATCTTTTTTAATAGTTCTTTCTAAAGTGACTACTTCTTTAAAACCCTCTTTACTATTATCAACATCTATTTCATTATCATCAATAAATCTTTCAATCATTAACCTTATCACTATTTTTATAATGCTCTTCTATATAAACTAGACATTGTGAAATTTTATTTAATATGAACTTATGCTTATTATCATCTAATTTTGATTTTAGCTTTAGAAGTGCTAGAATTTCATCTTTTGGCTCGATTATTTTAAGTTGAAGCCAATTATCTAGATCTTCTTCATCTTTTTGAATTGATTGAAAATCAAATAAGTATTTAATAGCCTTTCTAAACGAAGGGTTAACGGATTCATTATACTCTATTCCTGTCCAATAGAAATAATTTAAATAAGGAGTAAATTCTTCATTAAACCATAAATTATCATAAAGGGCACCAATACTACCTAAAAATGGAGTATTTTTTATTTTTTTGTAATTATAGTTTATTTCCTTTAATTCTAAAATGAAAAATGGTATATTTATTTCAAAATTTTCAAAATCAATTTCATAATTTACTACATTTCTAAGTTTCAATTCTGCATCCTTAATATCAATGACATGATAATTCTGGAGATCTTCGATTAAATCATTTCTTCCACTTCTAAAGTTTGACTTTTTAATTAAAATCGGAATTGCTCTAGAAATATCAGTATGAGCATGTGTATCAGGATTACAATTAAGACTATAAATATAATACTCATCATTTTTAAGTTTTATACACTTACGTTCTGTATATAAAGTATATATAAAATAATTAGGCTTTGATTGAGCCCAAAAATCATATAGATAAAAGATACCCGGATATAAAGGAATCCTGTTAACTATTGATACATTTTGAAATTTAAGATGTAAAGAAATCTCTTCTTTATTAGGACGGTAATGTAAAAATCTGGACCCAAAAGCAAGTTCCCAAAAATCTAAAATACCTTCATATCCATCAAACAGATTTGGTTCATCTCGTATTTCATAATCCTCTAAATTAGTGTTTTCCTGAGAAAGATACGCTTCATAAATTTTTTTTAATTTTTTATATTGGATTAAATCATTTTCAAAAATTTTAAATCCATTCTTTTTAAATTTAGGAACTGTACGATTAAGAAACCTTTTATAATATGCTTTGTGTCTACCATTATAATCAATTTTATAAATGCTTGCCATTTCGGATAATTGTTTACTCCAACCAAGATCTTGAATATATTTCTTAAGACTATGATCTCCCTTAATAAGATAATGAGCAACTAAATATTCCTTAAAAATAGTTTTATAATAAAACAGACGTTCATATTCTATCAACTTAAAAATATAGTTGAATGCATCTTCTTTAGTATTAAAGCGATTATTAAAATAGTCCCCATCAATAGTGTCAAGTTTGTGCATAATTGATTTCTTAAATTTTATTAAATCATCAATTGATAAGTAATTAGCAAATATTGTATAATGGAAACTAATATTATGTCTCAAGCAATAGATTCCAAAATCAATAGCTCTCTCCAATTTTAAATAATCCCCTTTTTTTGTAAGGACTCTATAGAATGCATCATTTGGATTCTTTAATGAAATTCTTATATGTATCTTTTCTTTATGAGTTTCATTTTTCAGTAATTCTAAGAATTTTGCGTAACTTGGATCTTTTTGTTTTTGAGTGTTGAATCTTGAACCATTAGTCTCTATTATTAAAACAAGGTTTTCTTCTAAAAATATATCAAAGAATTCTACAATGAACTCATTAAACCAGTCCAAACACTTATTATTATTTAAAACATCTCCACTTGAGAATCTAACTGATTTTATAGGAAATTTGCTTAATTTTAAAATATATTGTATTTTTTCTGCTAGAGTTCTAGCAGCAGTTTTAATTATAATTTCCCCTGTAAATCTTTTTGGGATTAGATTATTCTTATCATCTGAGGATCCAAATTCTTTTTCAAAGAAATTTTCATAAATTTTTGAGTTCTCATTGAAATTTACTCTATTTCCATAATAATCTATACTCTCGTCAAAGAAATACAAATTGTTTAAATATACTTCTTTTATTCGCCCACTGTTAAGATTGTTTTCTACCTTATAACGTCCTTCCTTAGAAAAGCAAAATAAACAATCATAAGTACAATAATGAATATCAAATGTAAGGACTCCATTATAGAAATGCTCAAATCTTATCCTATAAAGTTCAATCAATTTATCTTGAATCAATAATTTCACCTTTTTATATTAGATATTATCTTTTTTCAATATATATCAACTATGGTATAATAATAGAAATCTGATAAAAATTGAAAATTGCTAAATTAAAGTTATATTAAAAATCCTCCATAAGGAAAATAAAAATACAAATATTTAAAAGATAGCAGAGTGTGGATCTTTTGTTTTTCATTGACTTGAGAATATATTAATCATGGGAAAAGTGAAAGGCAAAAACTCCTTGAGATAATTCCTGGACGCATTTTCGATTTTT
>JAHLWJ010000309.1 GCA_019057975.1 Promethearchaeota archaeon
TAGCTGTTCTTTTTATAAATTATAAATAAAAAAAAGAGGTTTAGATAATTGGATTATTCCAATGAAAGAAGCTTTCTCATCCATTTAGGTAAAATAAAGCCGATGTAATAAGTTGTACTAGAAATCAACATAAATGTTCTGAATATTATTAATGTTACTGGCGTTAAAGGGATAAATCCATCTCCAAATGCACCAATCGCAAATAAGTTGAATGAAATTATTAAGAACCTTCCCTTCCATTTAATTGCTGGATTATCTTTCACTTTAAGTGAGGCAATAGAGAAATCGTTACCTGTAATAGTACTGATAAGCAGAGAAATTGCTAGAAACACCAAAATAAATCCTCTATAATCAATATCGACAGGATTTCTCTTGATACCGATGATGTCGTTAATAGGTGCACCTGGAGCGAAAAAAACGAAATAGAACAGATAGATATAAAATACTATTGATAAACATATTATAATCCTTGTTACAAGATCTTTTTGTTTCTGATGTAAAGTCGGCATATAAATTTGAAGCCATGAATATAGAGCTATAGGTACACCTATTGTTCCTAACAGAACGTAGACTTGATAAGCTATTTCTTGACGTGTGAACAGCCAGTATATATATCCCAAACCACTAGGATACCACGGAGACATTGTAAAAATAATTGCTAAGAAGAAGTAAAATAACATTTTTTCTTTTGTCTTAATGTATTTAATGAGTACAATTACACCATAAAACCAGGCAATAATAACGGCAATAAATCCAAAGATTCCAGATAATTGTGTTAAATCATCTAATGCTATAAAAATCATTATAATTACTATGGAAATTTATGAATTTAAAATTTAATAATTTCTTATCATATACTATTAAAAATTTAATAATATTACTAAAAAAACATATATACTTTATCACCATATGAAATTCTAACTATCATTATCAATATAAATCAAAAATTAAGGTGGTTATAAAATTCCAAGACGTTATTATGCTAAATCTAAGAAAACTCATGCCAAAGATCAAGCTTTTACCCAAGATCAAGTAGGAGAAGAAAAAGAACGTTATTTAATCAGTATAGAATTAATAAGTTTGAAAACCCTGAAAGATTATGATATTTTTGGATGGCGAGGAGAATTTTACTTTAAAGTAGATGGTCCTAAGGTTTTTAAAGCTAGATTTCCAAATAAGGGCACCATCAAATTGCAAAAAAACCAGGAATTCACGAGTCGTGCTGATATGTCACTCTGGAGCCAATTCAAAACGGTAAAAGTAGGTAAACCCGCCATAGAAAAACTAAAAGTGATTTTAAGGGAAATGGATCACCTGAAAAAAGATGAAACTGTTGCCGAACAAGAATTTGAAATAAAATTGCCATCAAAAACACAATACGTTATATTACAAGACGAGAAAGAAAATACTAAAGCTAAACTTCGAATTCAAGCAACAAGAACAAGATATTAAATATTTACTCTTTTTTTATTTTTATTTTTAATTTTACTGGAGTTTGTGCATACAATTTACGCAGAACTTCCATGAGGATTCTATTTTTTCACCACAATTGGGGCAATGGTTAACGGAAGCGCTAGATATTAGTGAAGAATCAATCATTTCTGCAAATCTTATGGAAAATTTATGAATTCGATCCCAATCGCGAAAATCATTATATCCCTTCATATCAAATTCGATTCCAGTACGCTTCGAAAGCATTTTTGCCTTTTTCCTTAAATCTTGCTTTGTTTCATATTTTAATTTCGAGGAACGTGAGAAATCTATAACTGGGCCAAAAACTGCACAAATTGGCGGTTTAAATCCATACCTTTCAATTAAGACTTGTTCAAAAGAAGCATCTGCTTGCTCAGGGCTAATAATAACCGGCAGATCAAAAGGATTGCTCCTAAATACTCCTAGAAACTTATTCTTCTGGATAATCTCCTGAATATTTACATTGAAAAAATTTCTTAGTTCTTTTCTTAAAGTTTGTCTACCATCTCCTTGAACGCCAAATGAGATAGTATTTCCCGAGCAAGAACCAGCTAAAATCCCATCATATTGTTCCATATATGGCCAATTATTCCTTCTGGTTTTTCTGAGATCCGTAAGATCCACTGCTAATCCTTTTTCTTCTAAGGTTTTGGCTATCTCATATGCTATCTCTACTACATGCCCATATGTTGAAGAAAAAACAATTAAAACTCTTTTATTTGCCATGTTCCTTATTTTTCACCCTTTTTTAATTTTAATACATTGATCAATTCAAATTTTTATTTAATCTTTTTGAAAAAACATTATATATTTATGAGTTGAATAATATAGTATAATTTAAGTTATCCACAATCACTATATTAAATAAGTGAAATGTCATTTGTAACTTTTAGAGGTAGGGCTTATAGCGTAAAGAAGAATATCTTAATATTAAGAAACAGAGGAATAAATAGCATTGATGAGATTGAAGGTCTTCAAAACATTCCATATTTAGCAAGTCTAGATCTCTCGAATAATAATATACGAGAAATTAAAGCGCTTGAAAACTTACCAAGTTTAGAAAGCTTGAATCTCTCCAGAAATGGTATTACTGAGATAAAAAGACTTGAAAACCTTTCGAATTTGAATAGTTTGGATCTCTCTATAAATGGTATTACTGAGATAAAAGGACTTGATACTCTTAAAAAATTACGTTTTTTGAATCTGAGCTTTAATAATATTGCTGAGATTAAGGGATTATATAATATAACTGAACTAATGGTCTTAAACCTTGAAGGAAATACTATAAGGGAAATAAAGGGTTTGGAAAATGTCCATAAATTGAACGCTTTATATCTAGGAAATAATCCCATTACCGAAGTGAAAGGGATTGAGCATCTACGAAATCTTAAGAGAATTGATATAGGTAGAGCTTCTAAAGTTCCACGAGATCAGATGAAACAAGTTCAAAGAGCTGGAATACAAACAAAAGATCAGCGTTATTTTGAAAAAAGGACACAGTGGCAAATATTCGGGTATTTTATTGCGGTTATTATAACAGATTTAATCCTCTCAGCTTCACTAGTAGCGGGATTTCAAATGAGCGCGGATGCTCTTTTACCTGCGTTTGGAGTGTGGTTTTTCCCCTGTATGATCCTAGTTCCTTTTCTATATTGTTTTGGTAAAGCTTATTCAGGATATTAAATATAAAACAGATTCTTACTCTTGATCATATTTCTTGATATTAAATAAATTTCTTAATATTTTTTTTATATCTAATATCTTTGCCAAATAGAAGCTTGTTAAGAGAATTATACTCATAAAAAATAATATTGTATAAACAACAAAAAAAACACCCCCATATTGTGTATTAAACAGGGCAATCAATCCCCCAGAACTAAAAAAACAAATATCCATTAGAGAATTGATAATACTATCTCTCCTTCTTGCAAATTTAATCCCAATATTATAAAAAATAGAATTTTCTAATAATTCCCATATTATTGCTATAAAAGAAGTGTACATTAAACTAAAGATACCAAGAGGAATGCTATACAAAATAAATAAAATTCCATTTAATACTATAAAAATCAAATACCCAATAATAAGATGGGTGAAACTAAAAAAATCAATTGCTGTAATCCCAATATCGTCCTTATTTGTGGCTATCACTTTCATTTTTGTAAATGTTATAAATTAGATTAACTTGAAACCTGTTATAAGTATTATATCTTAAATTCTTCATATTCTGTATTGCAGGGATGATCATCAGTAACCCAAAATTCTCTCACTTGTGGAAGAATAATTATGGAACCAAGAGTATCTGCGGAAATTCCATGTGTACACACTGTAAAATCATCTGGTTCTCTATTGTCATGATCACTTAAAATGGTTTTTATAGTATCCATCGTAATTTTTTCCCTACTTTTTGTTAACAATTGAATTTCTCTTTCATATCGTCTAATAGGTGATTCTATAGGAGATATATCCATATCATCCATTTTAAAGCGTACATAATCAGGTAAATTGGCGTCTTTGAGTTCTTCTGTTTGGTAGTGATTAGTATGAGCTAAGATTCCATGTTTAGGTCTCCGAATTGCGTGTCGAGTGCTTGTAGTCTCAATAACACATGTATCTCCAGAGGCGTCCATCAGCCCATAATGGCATCCATTTGAGCGATCAGGGAATTTTGTTATGAAATTAATAGCTTCTTGAGTTGTCGCACAAGTTTCTAAGACTTCTTGTACAATAAAAGTACCGGGAACACCTTTCAACTTAAAATCAAGTGGTTCTTTTTTCCAAGAGCGTCCATAGTTATAGCCAATTGCTAATCCTTCCTCATTCATTCCCATATGACACCCTGTAAGGGGATATTGGGTAAAGTTTATATTTTTATATCCATCTTCAGGGCTTTCTTCGCGAACTACCTGAAATGGTTGAAGTACATTAGGAAAATCATAGTTTCTCCCAAATATCATCGAATCATCTGAAGTAGCTTCAGGAAGTGCAAAGATCATTGAACATGCTTGGACTGGCGGATTTTTATAAATCGATTTTGGATCTCCTGACATCACTTCCATAAAATGAGCTCCGTATATAATTTTTCTTCTTATGTCAGCTGCTTTGCCAATTGAGATCATTTTTTCAAATTGATCTGGAAGGCTTTGTTGTATTGACTTCTTTAAGTTCTTTTTACCCATAATGCCTAAAGCGAGTTTGATTAGAGAGAGGGGTACTAGTTTAGATGTCACTTCTGAAAACATTTTTGAATGAAAGACAACATCAAACATATTATGAATCTTATCCCTCAATAAATCTCCCTGTTGAAAACCTCTTTCAGCAGGATTTCCTTTTAATCTAATAAAATCAACCATAGTTATTTCTTTCTTAGACGTTAAAATTTTTGCCTGAATAATAAATACGAAAAAAAAGAAAATTGATTTAGTTGTTATAACTTCCTTTCTTGCATTCTTAACAAAATTATCGCGATAACAACAATAGATAATGCTACAATAATTTGAATCACTCCAATACCAGGAAGATCTTCTGCAAAAATATCACCTAAAGCTAATGAAATTACTAAAGTAGCTAATTCAAATAAAGCAAGGTAATTTAGTATTGCTAAAAATTTATTTTCTATAGCTGAAGATTTAGTATTAAGAGTATTCCTTTGCCTATTTAGAGTTTTTCTAATTCTCCCAATTACATCATCAGTTGCTTTTGAGAAAGTAAAACCATCTAATTTATCTATTTGCTCGTTGAACATGCCTGTTTTAAATGTACTAGTAAATAATAACCGAGTAATTTTTGATATGATTACATCTTTATTTAATTCTAGAATAATTCTGTTTAATTCAGTCTCGAGTTTTTCAAGATTATCAATTTTATCTTTTAAAGTTAGATCCTCTTCCATAGCTCGGGTTTCCGAGATAATTCGATCAAATTTTTCAGCAACAACTAAAATATTCTCCATATGCATTAAGATTAAAAATCTTTGCACATTTCCGACTTCTGGACCATAAAGAGTATCTATTAAGAAATTTTTCATTGTATATGGATCTAAAAGACCTGGTCCGGGGATAACCACATTTCCCGCATGGGTTATCATCACAAATTCGTCAGTATAAGGAGAAAGATTTTTAAGATTAATCTGATCTCTATAAGCTA
>JAHLWJ010000310.1 GCA_019057975.1 Promethearchaeota archaeon
TTTCTTTATTTCCCAATATTTTAATGGTCTTCTTCTTTTATAACTTTTTCTTATAGCTCTCTTTGGCATTTCTATATCTCTTCTTTCCTACAATCAGACATTCAAATATCTTTATAAACCTTTTTATTAAGTATTTTTTAATATTATAGCTTTTTATCAGGTGTTTTTATACAATAATAATATCTTATCAGGTATTATTAATAGATCAAAATTCAAGTAATTTTTCTTTACCTTTTAATACTTTTAGATCATGACTGTATTTAATTGGGAACTCTATTAAATCAATTGGGAATTTAAACTTTTTCAATTTATATTTTTGTCTTTCTTTCATTTACTTTTACTTCTCAGTCTTCTCTTTATACAATCTTCTAAGTCTTTTATAAAGAATATAATAAAGTAAATATTAAGAAAAATTTATCTGATTTTTTAATTTTTGCCACTGGTTAAATCGCTTTTACAATCCATAGAAACAGTTCACGCGCTTTCTCAGAGTCATCTCTTTCAATATAAGCTATACCTAGAGAATGTTTTTAGGTATTTACCTTTGTTTTAGATTTAATAATACCACTTTGTTAATCAACCCAAGATTCAGCCTCTTTAAATATAAAATTTGAGCCATTTGGGAGTTTATATTTAGTTGTATATTTTAATTTAAAATCAAGTTCACCATTGCATTTTAAAGATATAATATTTTGTTTATTAGTTACTTTTACCCCCGGAAACTTTTCAGGAATAATACTAGAACTTAATAATAAATTTTCTATAATACCTTTTTGGATAAAATAAGTCTCCACCCGTACTCTTAGAGGTTTTTTCTTTATAAAATTTTTAAACATAGAATCTTTTTGAATATTTAATAATACTAAGATTCCATAAATTATGGCTCTCCTCATTGGTTCCAAATAATTATTCAATTCATTTATAAAACTATCACTTAGTTCATCATATTTTGTAGCTCCATGAAATAACCTATTTCTTGCATCTTTTATTTTTTTAAACGCATAGGGGCTATTTACTTTTTTTTGTCTAAAAATATCCTCTAATCCATCCCATTTCCTCTTTTTTCCTAGAAGAGGTTCTAGTACGTTTAAAGCAATAAAATAAGAGATAAATTCATCAACTACAATTCTTGAATCAATCCCTTTTCGTAGCCATGAAAGTGACCGCATTATTCTTCTTTTAGATTTTGAATTAATAAAAGAATTCCAAATCATATCAAATCTTTTTTTATCTATCTGAATAAGAGATGAAGTTGAAAATTTTTCTTCAAATGGAAATATAAAAAATTTTGTAGGACAAGAATTCTTATTAGTTGAGTCAACGACACTGATTAATTTTGCAGGCTTACAGGAAGAAAGTGACTCAAAACTAATTATATTTAAAATGTTCTCAACTAAATTTTTAGATTTTTTGATAGCCCGATCTTCATCAATTTCTTTAATATGGACTATAAACCCAAGACCAATGTGAATTTTTAAATTATTATGTTCTTTTAAACAGTCATATAAATAAATTTTTGCATTCATTTTAGGGTATAAAAAATCCCATCTAGGAAGAGGAATTTTTTGGTGTCCAATTCTTTTAGAAAGTGAAGATAAAGTCTTTGTAAGATAATGTATATAAAATTCTTTCAATTTACCCCCTTCCATATATGACGTCTTATAAAAATATTAATTTTACCCCTTTTTTGTATTTAATTTCGGCTAATCCGTTTTATATTATATGTTTAATTAGTATTAATTTTTTGTTAAATCGATTTTACACTATAGTTTACTTTTTTATTCTTTCACTAATAGCCTCTAAAACTTTCATAGTTAATTTTTGTTGTTCAATCAATTGATCTACTAAGTTTTTAAGTATTCTTTCCTCTTTTTATTTTATCCTCTTAATTTTTATGAAGATTTTCAGGTTAAATATTGATAATGATTATTACAGTATTAGATATATTAAACACTGATACATAGGCAAAAATAATTTATTAAAAAATGTTATATGAAAATAACGTAAAAGATCAAAACTAATTATTACTAAAAAATACTAAAAACACATACAAACCTAAAAGAGTTACATTTAAAAAATAATATAATATATATTAAAGCGGGGTATAAAATGTTGATTTTGGGGCTATTTTGAGCGTTTTTTTATTTTGATTCTATAAAAATAGACTACTTTCTAAGAATGAAGCTGGTTATAAGTACTTTCTAAACAATATATACTTATAATAATTATCAAATCCAATTTTTCGTGTAATGACAATAGTTGTACTCATCAATATACTTTAAAGGGTTAATCTCTTTTGGTAATTTTCTCTCTAACTCCTTACATTGCTTTTTAGAAATTTTCATAAATTGCCAATACCTATCTGCATTTGTGCCTCTAGTTCCCAAATGAATTCCATAAGCTTTTACAATAGTACTATCCCAAATTGGGAAAAACCTTGGAGCAAGAAGATGAAGCGATTTGGCTGCTCCAACAGGACCAAGAACTTTCTCAAAGTCAATAAATATTTTAGAAATTTTATCCCTCTCATTTTCAAGAAGTAATAGTATTGATCGGTTACGGAAGTTATTTATTATACTCTCAGAATATTTTTCAACAAGATTATCGATTTTTTTAAAATGATCATTGTCAAAACCCCTGTATTGATAGTAAGCTCTGTTCCATGTTTGGAGAAGGACTGCTAATGCTTCTGATAATGTAACCTTGGTCTTTTCTTTAATAGATAGTTCAATAAGCTCAGTAGCAACCTTATAAAAAAGATCTCTTGGTTCATTTTTCAAAAAGACCTTTCGTGCTTTCTTTAAATCTTTTATTGATGGACATTTATATTTTCCCATTTAAACCACTCATAGATAAGAGTATTTTAATAAGTAATTTAATAATGTTTAAAATCACTCCAAAAATGATTTAAGATTCCATTGGGAATTTGAATCTTTTTAGTTCTTTATTTTTTGTTTTTTTCATTTTTTATTTTTGTCACTTTCTTAACTATTTTTTATAATATTTTTCTTTGCTTAGCTACCTCTTCAAACTCTAGCAGTTTATCTACCGTCTGTAGTTTAATAAATAAGCCATCTTGTTTTACCCTTCGCTTTTTTAATAAGTTGGAAGTTTAATTTCTTTTGGCTCATTTGTACCGAAGGCTATTTCAACTAAAACGGGCAAAGCATCATTTGGGGTTACTGGTCCTTTCATACTCGAAATGATTGGCTCGATAGCTTTTAGAGCTATTTGTTTAAAGTCATTTTGATTAATTTCCATTATTTTCATCAAATCCCGAGTGGCATTTACAATTCCAGGAACTAATCTTCTAAATTCTGGATTCCACGGGCTTCCAAGATAGCGAGGGTTAATAAACCCTGATTTTACCATAATCTTTACTTTATCAAGTTCGTCGAGTCCACACATATCATAGTAATGAACTTCACAATGCATAGAGAGAGCTTGTTTTTCCCTTCCTTCTCTTATAAGATGTGTAGCCATATCAAGTGTAATATTACGATAAGCAAAAAAGTCACCGGCTCTAGCTGCTTTCATCCGAGCTTTATTGAAATATCCCCAAGCCTTATTGTATTCTCCACTTGCATGAGCTACTTTCCCGAGGTATTGTGCTTTTTCGTAGGTTGTCCTACCTTTAGGGAGATACTTTGCAGCTTCCCACCATTCAGCAGCTTCTTGTTGCAGATGATATTTTGTCCATTCCTTTTCAATTGCTAAGGCTCCTTCTTCTGTAATGATTACTTTCTCACGGTCGGAAGGACGTGTGCGTACATAATACACCTTTTCACAGTGAGGGCATTTTGACTTTCTTTTTGGTATTTTGCCCAAATCTTCGTGACAATTTGGGCACTTAGCATCTTTTTGAAGATACCCAAACTCACTTTTATTTTTGTCTACACAGGTCATTCTTAAAACCTCCTTTTATTTGTATTATGCTATTTTAATATTTCTTTTTTATATGTTGTATTTTTTAACCATCATTAAATATAACTTAATGATTTCTATTACTAAAAAATGGGACGGTAAAGATAAATTAAATCAATACAGCTATCTGGGAATTTTTTTAACCAGGTTAAATTATCACCACAATAAATTACATTCTCTAATTTCATTTTTATATATCTCCTTTTAATTTTATGAGTTTATTAATTAATTCTTTTTCTCTTTTTTATAGACTGAACAAACTGAACATAAATTTCTTATATTTTTTTATAGAGTCGCAAAAGTCGTAATATTTCTTTTTAACTAATAAGTTTTAATTGCCTTTTTTATAGACTCCAAAAACTCCAATTTTTATATCTATCTTTAATCTCTTAATATGTTATTTATAAAGCTAACCTAACGCGATATCTATATAATGGTAGCATCTATATAATGCTAGAAGGATAATCTCTCAGTAGCCCTTCCTCTTCATTTTTACTTCTTAATTACCGCAGTAGTTATAATTAATATTACTCCTATAATTAAAAGTGCCCAGCCATATTGAAGCTGAACCGACTGCATTAATAAATCAGCCACACCCTTAAATAGATTCTCTGCTAATTCAGTTTCTATCTTTTAAAAAATCTAAAAAATCTAAAAATGATAAATATAATAAGAAGTATTAATCCAAAACAAAATATAAAAAAAATAGATAAAAAAATAATATTTATGATATTTCTATTCATTACTAAAATCTCTTTTTGTTATTTTAAAAAAGCTTCATCTAACCATTCTTCGTAAGATATCTCATAATTTTTTATTTTAATTAAAATATCAGTTTTAGTATAAAAATGATGGCTCTCTCCAAAACCAGTAGTAACTACAATATTTAAATTTATATCATAATTATTTGGAGCAAATAAGGAGACTACATCAAATATTTCCTTCTTTATTGTATCCTCATCATACCATTTCGAATCATAAGCTAAATAAAATGTGTTATTATTTTCATCATAGATTAATTCTGTAAATATGCCTCCAAAATCATCTTCAATTATATTTTTAATTACTTCTTTAAATTCAGGATCTGATAAAATCTCTTCAGTTGTTTCTTCTACAATTGATATTAAATAGTCAGATTCTGGTTGAATTGATATATACCAGGGACCAGCCTGATATTCCTCCTCATCACCAAAAATTGCTCTACAATCAGGTAAGGGAAATAATATTTTAGTATAAATTTTCTTCCAACCTAATCCTTCACATGTGTAATTAGTCTGAATTTCTTCAGTATAGATAAATTCTATTGCAATTTTGTTGTTTTTAATATCCTCTATCATTTCTTCAGGAATTATTTCTTCTATTAAACAACGTCCTCTTTCAAACCTTTTATCTGTTGTGTAAATAATCTTATTATATGATTCGTTATCTCTTTCTATAATTGTCTTCTCTCCTTCGTTGTAAATAATAATTTTATTAGGCAGCTCAAAATATTTAGATTCTGTAATCACATAATCTTCTTCATCTTCAGTTTCTTTTTTATTATTAGTTTTATCTGTTATCTCTTTGGCTGTTTCTTCAGATTTTTTTTCAATAGATTTCTCAGTAGGTTTATATTTACAACTTGATAAAAATATAAATGTAATTGAGATGGAAATAATAATTAAAATAATAAAAAATTTTTT
>JAHLWJ010000311.1 GCA_019057975.1 Promethearchaeota archaeon
CTTTTAAAATCTTATACTTTTAAAATCTTATACAAATTAATATTAGTTATACCTTAGATTTTTTGTCGGTTCTATGATGGATTCAATAATTTTACCCCACATTATTAAGGAAAATTAATTATTAGGTTATTAATTATTTAATTAATACAATTCTTTATCTGATTAAACATGGACTATTGGACTGGAGTAGATGAAGTTTATAACCTTACTTTATCCTTCTCATTTTTCTTACTTATGTTTCTAATGTTTCACATAGGAAGAAAGGGGTATAAAGCAGGTAATCGGTATGGGGGCGTTTCTACTATAATTTGTGCTTTTTGCTTTTTAATTTTCGGATATTATAATTCTATTGTAAGATTTTTTCCTTACCCATATAATGGGTTTATGGTATGGTGGATTGGGATTATCTTGTTTATTAATTTGATTTTTTTTATGATAATTAAAAGGGAAATAAAGAAGATTAGTACGGAAAATCTAGAAGAGCCCTTAGAGGGAGGAAAAAAACCAGTTTTGAGAAGATATGTAGAAAGAATGACCAAAGAAAATCCTTATGGAGGAGAAATTACATTTAAAATGGAATTGATAAGAAAGAGCTTTCATTTAACCGGATTATTGTTAGTATTAGCATATTTTGGGTTTTTCTCATTTCTTTATCCTGTTACACGGATAGTAAGTGATAGTGTGATTGTGTTAATAAATGATATAGGCCCAGCATATGAACTTATATGGGGTGACGTAGCTCTATTTTATTATATTCCAGGTGATCCTCGAGCAATAATTGGTTTAACTATGATGGCCTTAATCGGCGCTTTAATGTTTGCTTTAATCTCTGATCTAATCCGTATAATTTGGGGTCCAGAATACTCAGTTTTTAATTTTTTAACTAAATCAATGCTAAGAAATAAAGAAAAAAATGCAGCAGGTCCACAAATTTATATAATTACAGGATTTATCTTCTCCTATATGTTATTTATGGCAGGAATTCTCAATATATTAGCAGTATTTTCTGGAATACTTATAGCGTGCCTTTCAGACGCGGCAGCAGCTTTGATTGGAAGAAGATACGGAAAACATAAAATCCAAGTAAGAAGTAAAGACCAAAAATCTATTGAGGGTTTTTTAGCTGGGACTATCCTAGCATACATTATAGGATTAATTATCGTAGGTCCAATTTATGCGATAATCGGAGCTGTTATATTTTTTATCACAGATTATTTCCCCATATATACCGCTGATAATTTATTAAATCCGATATTTATTCCAATAGGAATTCAGATTTTAAAAGTTATATTAGGGTTACCAGTTGGATGGTTTTAACAATAGATATAAATTGATATGTTTTCTCGAGAAATGCGCGAATTATTAGATGACTTGAAAAATATTCGACTTGCTATATTTGATCTCGATGGTGTGGTTTATCGTGGTAACACATTAATTCCAAATGCTGATAAAGTTATAAATGAACTTAAGGATCTGTCAATTAAAGTAGTTTATAATTCTAATAATTCAACAGCAACAAGGAAAACGTATGTAGAGAGATTGGAAAACCTTAATATTAAGAGTAAAATAACAGATTTTTATACAAGCGCATCTATAACCTCTGTCGAGATCACAAAGATTAAAGAGAAAGCCAATATTTATGTAATAGGAGAAATAGGATTAAGACAAGAATTAAAATCTCTAGGCCATAATATTGAAACAAACCCTACAGACTACAAAGATATTGATTTTGTGATTGTCGGTCTTGATAGAGATTTTAAATATGATAAGTTAGCAATTGCTCAAAGATGTATATTAGAGGGAAATGCACAATTTTATGCAACAAATACGGACTCTACTTTACCCGTTGCTAGAGGGTTTAAACCAGGAGCAGGTGTAATGGTTAATGCTTTGATCACTTGTACAGGTAGAGAACCTATTAGAATTTTTGGGAAACCTGAACCTTTCGGTATTGAACTAATTTTAAATGATGCCAATATTCCTCCCGAGCAAGTATGTATCTTCGGAGATCGGCTAAACACTGACATATTAGCTGGCAATAGAGCCGAAATTATATCAATAGCAGTTTTAACAGGAGTTACTACAAGAGATATGATTGAGAACATAAAAGAAAAGGTAATAAAGTCAAAAGATTTCGATACAAATCTAATCCCTGATTTAGTTATTGAAAAATTAACAGATATTTTTAAAAATTAAATCATGTGTTAACAATTTTGGCTTGTCTTAACATTAAACTTCCTATTTCTAAAAATACTTCTTGTACATTTTGGCCATCTTTAGAAGAACATTCGATATAACCGAATAAATCATTACTTTTTGCTAATTCATATGCTTCATCTCTAGAAACAGCTCTTTTGTATTCGAGATCTAATTTACTTCCAACCATAATAATAGGTATTTGATTTAAAGGTCCTTTATATCCATGTTTTAAAATATCTAGCCAATCTTGAAAATTTTTCAAGCTTGAATATCTTGTAATATCGTACATGAAAATTCCACCAGATGCACCTAAGACATAACTGGGTAATAGGAATCTAAATCTATCTTCTCCAGCAAAATCCCATATTTGTAAAGTAACTCGTTTTTCTTCAATCTCTAACCTTTTTATATGGAAATCCACACCGATAGTTATTTCTGAATCACTCTTAAATACACCAGTGAGATAGCGATTTATTAATGTAGTCTTTCCTACTCCACCGTCGCCAAATAGACAAACCTTAAACATTGCATCACTTGGAGGAATTCTTTTCACCAAATTGGTTGATTTTGATTATTATTTTACTCTTGCTTTTATTAAGAGAGCTCGATTATAAAAATTTTTAATGAAATTAATGTTTTAGTAATTTTTATAATATAATAAATTCAATTTTTAAAAATAATTGGTTTCAGATAAAAAGAAACACAAATCTTATTTTATTATCTGAAAAAATTATTAAGAGATAGGAATATATTTTAATTTCTTACTAAATTTTCAAATTTGATTAATTAAAAATGTCAACAAAGATAAGTATTATAAACGTTAATGATTTTGATGGCATTCCTGATGCTGTTATCGGAGCTATCAAATTAATCGAGAAAGATATTCATTTTGATTTTACTAAATCTAAAAATATTCTTTTAAAGCCAAATTTATTAACAACAAAAAAAGATGCTTGTACTCAACCTGGTTTTGTTGAAGGTGTAATTTCTTATCTTAAAGCGATTGGGGTTTCCATGGACAGTGTTTATTTAGGAGACTCTCCAGGTCAATCTCAAAAGTTAGGTTCGGATGTTGCTAAAGAAATTGGAATTTATGAAATATGTGAAACCCATGGATTAAATTTTGTAGATTTTGAAAGTAATATTCCGATAAATGAAAAAATTGAAGGTGCTTTAAGGTTAAAAGAAATATTTGTTGCTAAAGCAGTTAAGGATTGTGACATATTGATCAACCTACCACGCTTAAAATCTCATTTAGAAGCAACAATGACAG
This sequence comes from Promethearchaeota archaeon, assembly GCA_019057975.1. The sequence continues at coordinate 3,473 of JAHLWJ010000311.1, forward strand.
GAGCAATAAAAAATTATTGGGGTATTATTCCTGGAGGATTAAAAGCTCATTATCATTTATTTGGAAAAACAGCCGAACAATTTGGGGAAGTTCTTGCTGATAATTTTTCATGGATTGTAAAGAATAAGCCGAATAGATTAACGGTATATGATTTACAAGAGATTATGGAAGGTAGAATGGGACCTGGTGCGGGCAGAATGAAACAATGGGATTTAATTCTGGCTGGAACAGACGAATTAGCTTTAGATATTGTTGCTTTAGAAATTGGTAAGATAAAATCAAAAAATGTTCCCCATATTAAAAATGGGATAGAGCGAAACTTAGGGATTGGAAAATTAGAAAATATAGAGATTTTAGGCTTATCTCTTGAGGAAGCGAAAGAGCAAACCCCTAAATTTAAAGTTCCGGGAAATACTTTTACTAGTTTTATTGGTTATATGTCAGGACATATAGGATATAAAATAATTAAAAAAATCCCTAAACTAATAAAATCTAAATGTATACAATGCGGAGAATGCGCTCTAAATTGCCCTGCTGAAGCTATTGAATTTGAAACGAATAGTTTTCCTATATTTTTACGAAAGAAATGCATTTCCTGCTTCTGTTGCGCTGAATTGTGTAGCGAAAGTGCCATTAAAGCAAAAACCAGAGGTATCGGGGGATTATTTAGTAAAAATTAGTTCATATTACAATCTTGTATTAATTGAGAATAGATTTGTAGGAAATTATAATATGATAATCTTGCGTTAATTATAGAACTATATTGAATAAATTCATTCACAGAATGAGCTGATCCTCCTATTCCTAAACCACCTGTAATAAAATTTAATTTCAAAACTTTTTGAATTTTGCTTAAAGGAGCAGCAGCGGCACTTATTGGCCATATTTCAGTCACAAATCCTAACATCTTGGCACTTTCAATAAGGCTTTTTACTAAAGGGGTGTCTTTTTTGACCCTAGAACTCTCATATCCAAGATTTCTAGTTAATTTAATTTCAGAATTTGAAGTTTTGGAGAATTTTTCAATCTTTTCTTTAATTTCCTGAAAAATAACATCTAGAGAGATATCATGAGCAAATCTAATATCTATGTTGCATATCGCTTTATTGGGTACGTAATTTTTCAATCCTTCTTCTAAAAATCCAGATTTTAATGTGGAAATGTTAAATGTTGGATTAAACAAATAATTAATAAAATCCGATTTTGCATCATTTTCGCGTGTTTGTAGGACTCCTGCTTTTTTTTTTATACTCTGAATATCTAATTTACTTAATAATTCATTGAGAATTAATTCTTCTTCTTTAGTCATATCATAAGATTTCTTTAGTGATCTAATTTGAAACTCACTATTTGAATATATTAAGTTAAGTATCGAAATCAAATCAGCAGCAGGATTAGGAATCATTGCACTGAATGCTGAATGCGGTTCTTTATTTTTTGATGATACTTTTATAGTTAAAGATAAGATACCCTTATATCCAAGTTTTAAAATTGAATTTCCACTCATACTTTGTTTTGTTGATGGATAGTATGCATCTATACAATCTTTAAACACATTTTTTTTTTCTTCAATGAATTTCAATAAAGTAGGAGACCCGATTTCTTCCTCACCATCAAATAGAAACAGTAAAGATATCGGTAATCTATTATTTCTTTTTAAATCTCTTACTACATTCAAAAAGCAAATTAATGGTGTTTTCGAATTATATGCACCCCTCGCTATAATACAATCCCCTAGAGCATCTTGGGGATAATCAAGTTTATGTATTTCAGCTCCAAATGGATCACATATCCAATCTTCTTCTTTACTAATAGGTTGGGTATCATACATCATGTAAATTAGCAATTTATCTTTTGTTTTACCGTCAACTTTAGCTAGAAACAAAGGATTAGATATCCCTTGATATTCTGTTATCTCCTCTGAAAAAGAATCAATGTAGGAAATAATGTAGTCTTTTGCTTTCTGAATTCCTTCTTTATTTGATGTATTGCTAGGGATTCTGAGGAATGGTCGTAGAACGTTATCAATGAAATCAATATTGCTATTTTTTAGTTCGCTTTCAATTTTGTTAATTGGTTCCATATATATTCAATAGTTAAATTAAGTAATT
>JAHLWJ010000312.1 GCA_019057975.1 Promethearchaeota archaeon
GAGAAGAGAAATACGATTCCTGGATTAAAAATGATTTACGAACCAGAGTATCTAAGATTTTTTCAAGCTCGATTTGAAAAAGTATCTCTTTAAAATATTTAAAATCTTTTTTCAAGCACAGTTATTATTGGATGAAATCCAGCTTTGCCAAAAACATCAAGAAGTTTTTTATCAGTCTTATAAGCAAGATTGATTCTTATCGAATCGCATCCCCACGATTGCAAAATCTGAATAGCCCTATCTGCTAAGAGTTTTCCAACACCTCTACCTATATATCCTTCTTTAGTTGCCCAATGATCTAAATATCCAATGTATTGCCCTAAGGTATTTTTTTGAGCTTCAATCACACCCATACTTACTACTTTACCAGACTTCAATTCTGCAATCAGAGTAATTCGTTTTAGATTTGGTTTAAATTGCCTTAATCCCGAAGATTCTCTCCATTGATTTTCGTTGAATCCAATATCAAATAATTTATTAAGTCCTTTCAAGATTTCTAAAGTTGCTTGATAATCTGATGTTCGGTAATTTCTTATGATTATATCTTCATCTTTAATTATATCTTCTGACATTATACTTTCCACTATTAACTTGTAATTTTATTTATTATTTTTAAATCTATTCTTTGAATAAGAATTTTTTGAATGCTTTCACTTCCCTCTCGTTGATTGATAGAAAACAAATATTCATCAATATAAGGAACGATTGGGGAAACAAATAAAAGTTCCTCTTGAGGAAACCAAAAATCAATCTCCTGGGTCATAACCTCCTTCTCAAAAAATTCTTTCAGATGAGTTATTGTTATTGAAATGTCCTTCAACTCTTCATTTGTATTGTTTTGAACTGTAATCTCAATTTCTTGACTATTTTCTACAAGGTTGATGGATGTTATAGATAACGGTTGATTAATTGTAAGGTCGTTATCTGTTTGCTTATTAGGATCAAACAGTTCGATAGTTGAAAATTCATCTCCTCCTTTTAAACTACTAGGATCAAATCCTTTTAATGCGAAATAAGAAATAGCTCTTTGAGTTTTAAGAGAGGGTGATTCGGCTCTTTTCTGAGTTACATTTGAAAAGTACTCTTTAACGGTTTTGTCAATCAATTCTCTCATAAAGAACTTTATTTTGTTTCCTTTTTTTATATATTCTTGTATTTTTGGTGTTTTGATTACTGTCTCCCTTGCAATCTCACTTTCAATAACCTCATAAAACTCATTTTCAAATTTATTTCTTATTTCGTCCGTTAGTTTTCGAATGAGATTATCCCCAAAAATTTCTAATTCGATCGGCAAAGACACTACTACTACTATTGTTTCTGGAGTTTCTTCTTCAAGACCTGCGCGCCTTTTCTTTCTTTCCGATTTAGCTAAGAATTTCTTACCAAAAAAAGCGTATCCTTTGTATTCTAAATCTATATGATCAAGTTCCTCTGTTTCTAAAAACCATATTGGGTGATAATTTATGGGCCGCATGTATTTTTTATTGCTTCTAAATCTATCATCGGGATACATTAATAGAGGTATTTGTCCCTTTTTTTCATCAAAATACATTATATAGACTACGCATAAATATTCGTTAGGATTTTTTTCCAATGAATCACTATTAAATATATCAGCCACTTGAAACCAGTTTTTAAAGGTATTCTATAACAATTAGTTAATCGTTCTACAATTGAATTAAATTTTACTTATGTTAAAAAATTTAACGATATTACTTACTATATTTACAATTTTATAAAAATAGTAAAAAATTAAATTCTTCAGAATTTTTAAAACCTAATTTAGATTATCTACTCTTATTCATTATTAAAAAGGTAAATTCATATGATTATTACAGATGTTAAATCGTACTTATTAGAGCTTGATTTTAAGATTAAGATTGGCTCTATGCCGAGATTAAAAGCAACAGGTTTATATATAAATATTTTAACAGATGAAGGAATCGATGGATGGGCATTAAGTCATTGGAATCTTAGCAACGCCGCACAGAAGATTTTTATAGATGAAGCTCTTAAAAAAATGTTGATCCGGAAGGATCCTTTTATGACAGAAGATATCTTTCATACAATCTACACATCCAGTAATCGGATTATGTTTGGAATTCCATCAGCTACTTCCGCTATTATGGTTGCGTGCTGGGACATTATAGGTAAAGCAACAAAACAACCAATCTATAGATTATTAGGAGGGAGAAAACAAAAAATTAGAGCCTACGCTTCTATGCCACGTGGATATAAACCCAAAGCAGCAGTAGGCGCTGTTGAGTCTGCTATGAAACCAGAATTAGGTGGTTTTAAAGCCGTCAAATTAAGAATTGGAAATGGACTAAAAAAAGATGAAGAATTGATAAGAGAAGTAAGAGACACATTTCCAGAGATAGATATTATGGTCGACGCTAATTCTGCTTATGATTCTGTAAATGAAGCACTCAAAGTGGCAAATATTTGTGCTAAATATGATGTTGCTTGGTTAGAGGAACCTATTCCAACCGACAATCTTAATGGGCTAGCTAAGATAAGAAAGAAATCTCCGGTTCAAATTGCTGGAGGAGAAAACGACATGGGTATATTTAGATTTGAAGATATCCTCTCTAAAGAATGCTTTGATATCATACAACCAGATACAACTCGTAGTGGAGGGTATCTACAAATGAAAAAGATTGATGCAATTGCAGAAGTTAAAGGTGTTCGGTGTATTCCTCATATATTTGGATTTGGGCATATTTTAGCGGCAAATCTTCATTTTATAATGTCAACTAGATGTGATTGGTGCGAGTTCCCATTCATACCTGAAGTATATCAGCTCTTAGAAGATCCAATCAAAGCTGAAAACGGAATAGTAAAAGCTTTAGAAAAACCTGGTTTAGGTGTGGAAATAAATCAAAAAATGTTCGAAGAAAATGTTCTTAAATAAAATAATAAATTTCTTTTTTTAAACTTGGTTCACAATATTTTCTTTTTCTAAAAAGTTAACGAGTTCTACAACCTTATTTGGCAGAATAATGAGGTTATATTCCAAAGACAAAAAGCTTGTTACCCTTAAAAGGTTATATCCCTTACATACTAAATTAATCAACTCGCATATTGGACCTAAATACTCAGACTCCAAACGCTTGCAAAAATCTTTAAATGATGGATTTTCAAATAGAGAAAATAGTTGGTCTACAACAAGGGGTCCATTGAAGTTGGGCTTATAGCTTAAATTTAATTTAGATTCTAATATTTCAGTTTCTTTATCTCCTCTGTATTCTTTAATTTGATTACTCCATCTTAAACTGTAAATTTCAAGGATTTCTGAAATTTCTTTCTTAGTCGGTTCCAGCAGGCTGACTAATTTAGAGGATGAGTCAACATTTTCTACCCACTTTAATAAATTCAATTCATAATCATGAAATGATTGAATGATATCAGTTCCTAATACAACTAATTCAATTAAATCTTCTTTACTTGACTTATCTTTTTGAATGGTTATGCTTAATATTAATTCTTCTAAAAGTTTGATTGCTTTTCCCCATCTACTATATATACCTTGATGAATAATAGGCCATAACTCAAATATTAAATTATCATCTAATACTGAGAGTATATGAGATATGGATATACCCATTCCGACAACTCTTTTCAATTCTGTAGAATCACAGTATTCTACAGTATCCATTGATGAGTGATAATAAGGATCCTCATGTCCAAACATAAGTGAGGGTATTCCGAAGTATGAATCAGCAAAAAGAACATGATCACTCCCTCCTTCAAAACTGGTTAACCGAAAACTCATTGGAACTTTTGTACCATTAATCGCGATACCCATAGGATGATCAGCAATCTTCTCTATAAATAGTGTTGCAATATCATTGAGGATTGATGGAGTGGAATGAGGAGCTAAATTTACTTGTAAAGGATACCCTATTTTGAGGCGATGTTCTCCAATCATATCTAAATTAAGACATGCTAACACGTTGTTTATTTTATTTTTGTGATATTTCATCCACGAGACGGTCCCATTAAACTCTGGCACCCACACAAACCTAATAGTTCTTTTAGGTTGTTTTAATGCTTTTTTATCAATTAAATGTTTCAATGTTCTTGCGAGTTCCAATAGCCCTGCAGCTCCACTAGCATTATCATTTGCGCTTGGAAATGGATGACATAAATGAGCAATAATTATTATTTCTTGGTCAGGATATTCTCTTCCTCTAATAGAAGTCGTTATTACTTCTAGACTTCCATTCATAAATTTCGCATTTATTTTCGCATGTACCTTTACTGGCCCTTTTTCTAATAACTCTTTTAAGTAAATAGCTTGTTTGTAAGAAATGCTAAAACCAAATTTAGCAGAATTAAGCCGATCATGAGTAGTGAAAAAACTATTATAAATTCGCTTATCTAATTGATCGCCCGTTCTTTTCAAATCAGGATAATAAATCACCCCTAGTGCTCCTGAACTTTCGATGTAGGAATGAAACCTATATGTTGAACTAGAAATCAATATCAGTTTACCATCGATATCCTTACTTTCATAATCTTCCTTTTTATCCCCTTTTCCTATATCAACTACTTCAGCTATAATATCACATGATTTTGAATGTGTTACAATAGATGTTTGAATTTCATTATAATCGCATAATTTTATTCTTTCTGGCTCGGTAATCCAAAGCTCACCAGACTCAATTTCCCATTGGTAAGCTGCGACATACCCCCAAGCATTATTTTTTCCATCAGCAGGGGATTTAAAGTGTTCAATTTCGTTATATCCAATCCTAGATAATTCATTCTTTATTATTTCAGCAATATCGTGATACCCCTTAGAACCTTGTATTCTGCTAAATTGAGATATCTTTGCGACCCAATCCCAAGCTCTTTGCCCATTAACTTCAGATAAAATATCATTAAGGTATTTTTCAATATCCATGATCTAAACAATAATGAATGTTTTTTATTTATTTTTTATTTATTTTTAATTAAATATGAACTAATTAGAATAAAGCATACTTCAATTGGATTTTTTCTTTTTTTATCATTTATTCTCTAAATCAAGTCTCCTTTTTAATAAAGTATCTCTACATTCCTTCAATTCATTAGGATAATAAAAGTATGGAATAATCCAAAAGAGTGATCCACTTAACCAAATAATTAAAACTATAAAAATAGCAAAAGGTAACAATGACATATTCCTTTCGATCATGGAAGATATCAGCAAATTTCCAATAATACCCCCGAGATTCACCATTAATCCATTCATAGCATTCGCTGTACTTCTAACCTCAGGTAGAGATACCTCTGAATAAATAGCAAATTGATTTCCAGAAGAGAAAGCTACAAAAAAAAATCCTAAATAACCTATTATCACAAAAAATATCCAAGAAAAGACAATTTGAAGCATCGTTTCAGTATAGAATGGTATTAAGTAAAATGCCAATAAAAGAGAAATTCCTACAATAAGACCGATTAACGAAACAATCACTCGGCCTTTTAACTTTCCGGATCTGAAATATTTATCTCCTAATCTTCCTCCTATAATGGATCCAAGGAGAGCACCACTTCCAGCTAGAATATAAATAGTTGTGACTATTAATTC
>JAHLWJ010000313.1 GCA_019057975.1 Promethearchaeota archaeon
TTATTTTAATTAAACAATATATTATCTCAATATAATTATTTGCAATTAATAAGAAAAGATCAGGACATAATCTTAAAAACTGAACTTTTTTAGCTACCTATTTCTTTGGCTAAAAGCTCTCTCATTTTTGAAGTGATCAAATCAAATTCTTGAATTGTTTTTAAATTAGAGATTTTTATACGCTCTATCAATTTAGAATTCTTAAAATAATCATAATTCAAATCTAAATCGGGGTTATTATCTTTGATTTTCAAAAGTGCTCCTCTTAAAAAAATGGTTATGAAATCTTCGGATGTTTCTCTTATTTCTCTATCCATAGGGTCAAGAAGTTTTATCTCAACTTTATTAAAATCTAAGAAATTTAACACGCATAATAATTTTGATTCTTTTTCTTTACCGTTAGAAAAAATCTTTCTTTTAATATTTGTATCTTTTACCCTTTCCTTAGGTATTTTTTCTTCGAAATATTTTTCTTCAATTGGTTGTTTTTCGACTTCCTGTAAAGATCTTGAGTAAATTTTATCTGCACTCTGAAAAGATTTATCAGATACAAGCGAATTGAGGAAATTTAAGATTTCCCTTAATTCAGAAATCTCTATTTGTAACTCTTCAAGTTGTTCTTTCTTTTTATAATAGAGATTTTGTATTTTACTTAGCGTCTGTGATAATTTTTCAATCTCTGTTTCATTATCTCCAAGATCCATTGATTTCATATATGTTTTATAAGAAATTAAATTTATTTAAAAATTAATGCTATTGTTAAATTAAGTAATTTTTTTAAAGTGAGATTAAAATGCAATCCATGATAATAACTCCCAATCCTTCAGATCCTGAAGTTAGAATATTATGTAATGAATTCGAGAAAAAAGGCTATAATGTGGAATATTTTATCCCCTCAACAATGAAAGTAATGGTTTCATTCAAGGAGAAGTTTAAAGAAAAATTTGAAAACCTTGAACCTAGAGCAGCTTTGGTGAGAGGTTTTGGTGCTGCTGCTACTCAAAAAATTTTTTTTAGGCTTGATATATTAAGAGCGATTGAAGAATATGATGTCAAATTAATAAATTCAAGGGAATCTTTAGAAATCGCAAGTGATAAATTTTTAACTTCAATATTTCTTGAGAAACATAAAATTCCAACACCTAAAACAATCATTTGTGAAGACCCTAATAAAGCGTTAGAAGCTTTTGAAGATTTAGGAGGAGATTGTGTCTTTAAACCACTTTTTGGATCAAAAGGTATAGGAATCACCCGTTTGAATGACAAAGCGTTTGCTGAAAATGTTTTATATTCTTTAAGTCGTCTAAATGAAGTATTTTATCTACAAAAATTTATCGAACATAATAAGAGAGATATCAGAATTCTAGTTTTAGGTGATAGGGTTATCGCTGGGATGTATCGAGTAGGCGATAGTTGGAAAACAAATATCTATGCTGGTGCAAAAGCAGAGCCTTTAGAAATTTCAGAAGAATTAGAAAACCTAGCGATCAAAGCAGCTCAAGTGACCAAAACTGAAATTGCTGGAGTAGATCTAATTGAAGGAAAAAAGGGTTTTCTAGTTTTGGAAGTAAATTCAATTCCGGGTTTTACAGCCTTACAAAAGGTTACTTCTGTTAATATAGCAGAAGAAATAGTTGAATATTTTTTAAAAGAAAGCAAGGGATGAAAAGAACTTCAAAAAAAAGAGAAAAAAAATAATAAGATTATAAAGAGCCAAATTATCAATCTCAATTTAAAGATCTTCAATTAATCCTATTAAGAAAGCAATTAATACTAATACTCCTGCGATTATGTCGACAAAAATAAATAATAATATTGCTAGAATCAAAAGAATAAACCAATGAAATGGGATCGGGTTATTTGGTTTCATTGCAACCAAGAATGTTAAAATTACTACTACTAATCCAATAATAAAGTTAATAACAATATCTACTCCGACATCAATTGGTAAAACTTGATATTTATCGCCGATATCTGTAAGCCTAATTATTAAATATACTAACCCTACAATAGCGCCTAAAATTGTCAGAAATTTCATTAATTGTCCATTTTTGTATTTTTTAGTCAATTTGTATCATCTCATTTGAAATAATTGTTGTTATTAAGTTATTAAATTATAAAAGCATTTATATTTCAATTTAGAAGTTAATTTAGCTTAATTAAAGAAGACATTACAAGAGACAAAACGTTATTTTTTATTTGTATAATATCACGATATTTTTCTATTTTAAATACGATTTGTTTTGTAAAAACCATGTGATTGACGAAAAAATAAATCGATATAAGTATGAAATTAACCTTGCACAAAAATTATCTAGTATGAAACATGCTGATAGAGATTATTATGAGAATATGATAATCAAATTTCAAAAAATCATAAGGTTTTATGAAAATTTAAAAATTTGGAGAAAAATTTCAGAAAGTTAGGATTTATAATCTTACACGAGAAACAAATTTATTCCAAATTCGTTTTTTAGGATTTCATATAATTTATGCATAGGGAATCCAATTACATTTGAAGAAGATCCATTTATTTTATTAATGAATAGACTTGCTTTATCATTTATTGAATATGCTCCAGCACGACCTTTCCATTCACTAGTTCTAACATAACCCCGTATTTCTTCATCTGAAAGGTTTAGAAATTCGACCGATGTTGTATCGAAGTCAATAAAAATTTTTGGATTGTTAGTCTCGGTAATTGCCATTCCTGTAATTAAATTATGAGACTTACCCATTAATTTTTTTAGAATAACAATTGCTTCCTTTTTGTTTTTAGCCTTACCTATAATTTCACCATTTAATTCTACAATAGTATCCGCTGCGATAATAATAGCTTGCGAATTTTTCTTTAATAACTCTTTTTTAGCATATAACGCTTTAGCTTTTGCTAATTCTTTTACTAATAAAATTGGATCGGAAATTTTCTCCTTAAATTCTCTTTCATCAATATTAGATGCTAAAACTTCAAAAGGAATGCCAGAATGTTTGAAGATATTTCCACGATCTACGGATTTTGAAGCTAATATAATTTTTTTCAATACTATTACCAATGGATTGGAATTTTAGGATTAACTAGCTATAAGAAGAATTTTATTGTAAATTATATTAGTTAGTTTATTTTGAATTTAATAACTCTGGATAAGTGAAAAAATACATATAATTAAATAGCTATTAAGTACAAATATAGAATAAATATTAAAAATATCCGTTTCGATATGGAATATTTCAATATATGGTTTATTGTTATTGTCTTTTTTTATTTCCTTATTCTTTTTAATTTTATGTATTTATCATACAAACCAGATTTTTTAAATAACATAACTGGATTTGGGACTTTATTCTTTGTTTTTGCTCATATCCTTTTATTTATAGTATTAATGAATCAAGAAAGTTCATTACGAAAAGTAATAGTACCATTGTGGTTATTAACTCTCAGTATCCCCTTACTTTTACCTGTTATATTAATTTTACTTTCTACGTTATTGATGTATGGATTTAAAAAAATTACTAAAAAGGATCTGACTTCTGTTGGAAAAAAATTAGAAGAAAAACAAAAAGTTTGGAGTAAAGCTAAAAAAGACTCACTCAGAAAATTAAATCATGTCTTAATTTTTATTGGTCTTGTAGTGGTATGGTATGTTGGGTTATATATTATTATAGATTATACAGGTTCCTCAACAGGAATGGTTCCTGAAGAAAATAACATGCTTTTACTATATTTAAAGTTAATTGATGAACCAAATTCGATTACTGAAGTTCTATTTTCATTAGGTTGGTTTTATTATCTATTATTTTTCTTTTTTTATGTATTTAGTCTATTCATACTAGCGAATGAATTTGCACGAAAATCAAGACGAATCTCGTTTCCTTTTACTTTTTTTACTAAAATATATCTTGATGAGAAAGAGCAACAAAATTATGGTACATATTTATATTTTGCGATTGGTCAGATGTTTGCTGCTTTTGTCTGTCCTCCGATGGTCTTTTTTACAATATTAGGGATTAGTTCAATTAGTGATTTAATGACAAGTCAAATTGGTATAAGATTTGGAAAAACACATATTCCATGGAATGGAAATAAAACCTGGGAAGGAACAATTGCAGGTACATTAGCCACTTTAGTAATATGTTTTGTGTTTGTTGGAATTTTCTGGTCATTAATTTTTACTTTAGCATTTTTAATTTTCGATATTTTTACTAATAAACCAATTAATCTATCAGATAATTTATTAATACCAATTGGTTGTAGTCTTATCTATTTATTTATACGGTTCTTCTTTAATTTAGATTATAATACAATTATACTATCTTGGATTTAAAAGGATCTGTAAAAATTTTTAAATTATTCAACGTTAAGAGTTAACAACATGTATTTCTTAGCTAGCAGCATAATTTTAATTGGATATTCAATTTTAACATTAACTTACACTATTAAAAATAGAAAAATAAAGATAGAAAACAATATTTTTACAAATGAGATTTTAATTGCGATTTTGTTTTTAATAGCAGGGGTTCTTTTTCCTTTTATGTATCAGTTTCATTCTCCCAAATTAAGCCAAAATTCATTAAATTGTATGTGGTTATTTACCTCAACCTTTTTTATAGTAGAAATGGGAATATGGGTAATTATGTTTCTTTATAATGGGATTATTGCAAAAAGAGATCCCGAAATCATGGCAGAAAGGGATTACAATAAGTACTGCGAAGAATTTAATAAGAATGGGGTAAATAATTTGAGGAGCGAGGTAGGTAGAAAATTTTTGCATCTATTTGCATGTTTTGTAATCTTTTTCTTTTGGACATTAGGACTTATTCTTGAGGATCTGGGAATCTTAACCCAATGGGATTTAGATAATTATAGTTTCTCATATTGGTTGATTATTACTTTAGGTTTTGGATTTGTAATTATGTTTCAAATGGGAGATCTGGCACGACTGAACAAATTCTACTTACTTCCTAAATGGAGTAAGCGATGGTATATGTCTATGCGACAGGAAGAGCAATATACCTTTATTGCTTCTATTCCTTTAGTATTATCATTTACACCCTTTTTATTTGCTCCATTTCCTATTTTTGGAGCGGTTGTTTTAATAACAACGGGGGCTGACGCAGTTGCTTGCATAATTGGAATAAAATATGGAAGACATAGTCTTAGAAAAAATTCAAATAAGACAATTGAAGGATTTTTTGCTGGTGGTGTATCAACATTTTTAATCGTTATTATTATTTTGGCTCTATATCATCCATGGATGCCCATAAGCATCTCAAAAATATTTTTAATGGCTTCCATTGCCACTGTTTTGTTCTTATTAATTGATAGATTTGCTAGGAATATCTCTGATAACATTTTAAATCCAATACTCACAGGATTTGGCATCTGGATTATTTTTCTTCTTTAAAATATTGGAATTTATCCACCAAAATAAATGTAGATAAAAACTATTTGATCTCCATCTTTTAATCTTGTTTCTAAGAACTTATCATGCTGATAACTCCTTCCATTTATAATAATAGATAAAAGTTTACTAAAGACTCCT
>JAHLWJ010000314.1 GCA_019057975.1 Promethearchaeota archaeon
GTATCCATCCATATTATAGCATTCATTAAATGATTTCCATCCTTATCTACTGGTACCGTACCACTCCATTGGCTAGTATTGCAAATGCCTACAATATCTTCAATAGCTACTTTTCCATTATCAATAACTCTTTTAGATGTATTTAAAATAGCACTCCACCAATCATTTGGATCTTGTTCTGCTCCACCACCCTTATACACATGAAGAGGTACTTCCTCAAAAGCCCAATTAATTACCTCTCCTTGAGTAGAAACAATTGCGGATTTAGGACCTCCAGTTCCATGATCTATGGCTAAAATATATTTCATTTGAGAATCAGACATATTTAATATAAATGATGTTAATGCAAATAAAGGTTTTCTGGGTTGAAGTTAATAAGAATTATGTTAAAAATCTTAGAAGAATCAATAGAAAACGGTTTAATATCGAGATTAGAATACTTATAAATTGACAAAAATGGATAATATTAAATAGTTAAAATTTCTATGTATTCTATTAGGACAGTAGGTATAGGATAACGTATCTCAATTAATTTAATGATTGTCGCAATGGTAAAATTATTTTTTATAAAGATATTCAGAAATGGAAAGATTAGGATTTTATGTGTATTGATTATTTTAATTTCATTAAGTGGGATTTTTTATAAAACTAATATAGTTCAATCAAATAAAACAAAAATCAGTGAATTTCAAAATCTTCGACTTTCAAGTGAAACAACTCATACAACTCAATGGCTTCAAAATCCTTCTTTTGACTCGCTAGTAGAACCTTGGTACTACGATACAGATGGGGATATTTCTGATGTTTATCCTGTTTTTAGTGATAATGTTGCAAATATACAAGTATTAGGTACTAAAGGGACATTTTCCTTAACAGAGAATTCTCCAGAGAACTCTTCCTGGACAACAAGAATAAATCCAGACCTTCCCGCATTTCCAGTGTGGGTTGATGAAGGTTCACATGGGCTAGATAATGATGGATTCTTCGCAAGACATCAATGGGAAGAAGGGCCTATACAAAATCCGAGTATTCAATGGATTCATGAGATTGAAGTGGATACTAATATGTCTGATTATATAATTACTTCAGCTAATGTTAGTGGGATTGTTAGTGCCGCTGTAGATAGAAATATTGATGTTAATCAAAGTTTAGGTGATATACCTGAAGGAACTAATTCAGTTAATCCCCAAGGAGTAGTATATGACTATATACGATATTATATTAAAATTGCAGATTCAGATCTTGAAAATGAATATGAAATTGCTTATTATAAGACTACTTATTTAGGTTTATGGATTGATGGATTAGGTGGTGTTTTAAATATAGAAAACATCTCAATGATAACCATATCTGAAGAGACATTAAAATTCTATTTGACATCGGTTTTATTTAAAAACAGTACTAATTTTAGTGTTATCGTAGGTATAGATATTTTTTGTGAAGATAATTGTCGTACAGATGAAGATACTTGGGACATAATACATATCAACTCTCTTAAATTGTCTTTTACATTTGAGAAAAAGATAGATCAATTCACTACTGTCTCATTAAATCAAGATTCAGGTAGGATTTGTGATATTAGCAATTATAGCGTTAAAGTTAAGGATGCAAAACTTAATTTTAAATATAAAATTGACCAAAAATGGCCTGATTCTTCTCCAAATTCTGAACTTAGAATCTTCATTAATAATGTAAGAGTTCCAGAAACAATTAAATTAATTGAATACAATTGTTCTCCCTTATTTCAAGATGTACAATTAGGGGGATTTGGGGTGAAATCTTTAATATCAGAAAAAGAAAATATTTCAATTTCGATTCAACTTTGTCTTGCTGATGAATTTGAGTTAGATCAAATAATTATAATTTCAATCGATGATATTTTCCTAGAAATTTCATATATTGAATTAATTCCAACAGTAAGTTTTTCATTTCTTTTATTTTGGATTGTAATTATTATATTACTGGTAATTGTAAGTATTTTAAGTGTTTTAAGTATAAGATCTTATTATTTTATCCCACATAAAAAGAAAAAAACAGCAAATTTACTTTTAAGAACTCAAAAATTTAAGGACGCAGAAAATATGCAAGGGATACTGCTCATTCATACAGAAAGTGGTCTTCCAATTTTTACAAAAAACTATTCTAATTTAATGGAAGGTAAAAAAACTCTTTTCTCAGGATTTATTCAAGCAATTTCTGTTGTCAGCGATGAAATATATTATAAAAAAACTCGTAAAGTCAAATCAGATGAATTAGATAAGGCTTTTAATCCAAAAAATATAGTAGAATTAGATTTCAAACATTTTTTTTGCCTGATTTTGGATATCGAAGAGATACGTGCAGTACTTATACTTAAGCATAAAACCTCTAAGAGGTTAAAGCAAAAACTGTTTAACTTTACATTAGACGTTTATTTAAGAAATCTAGAAATATTAAAAGAGTGGGATCACACTTTAGATTTTTTTAAAGTTGAAATTCCACCTCTATTAAATACACACTTCGATTTATATTACAAAGATTTCTTTAAAATAGCAATTGAAAAATCAGACCTTCAAAATATAAGAAAAGAAATCAATATTTCTAAACAAGAATATCGAATTATCAACAACCTTTTTCAAATTTCACAAGAAGACGGTATTTTTAAACTAATGACCCTACTTGAAAAAATAAGTGATAAAAATGAAGACACTGTCATTGATGTGATTGAAGCTCTTATCAATCATAAATTGATTATTCCTGTTAATTAGTAAATTAAATATAATGAAAAAACCTCAATCAAATTACAATAAATCTTTTCATTTCTATAAAAAATAAACTTAATTTTTGATGCTTTAATTTAATAATTAATTTAGTTACCAAAATAACGCTAATTTTGAGTTAATATGTCTAGTATGAAATATGATGTTATGAGAGCTAAAATTGAAAACATTGTAAATCAACCAATTAAAAAATTTAAACCAGAGGAATTAAAGGGGATAATTGAGAGGTACCAGAAAAACCATCCAAAATCAAAAGAAGCTTATGAACGAGCACGAAAAATTATTCCTGGGGGAGTGGAGCATAATCTTGCCTTTAATCATCCATTTCCTTTAGCAAGTAAAAGAGTGTTTGAGTGCTATATGGAAACTGTAGATGATGTAATTTTAACAGACTACTTAATGTGTGGTGGTCCTATTATTTTAGGACACCAATATAGGCCCTTAATTGATAAAGTTATTGAAGTAATCCAAGAATTTGGACCTTGTCATGGAATAACAAATGAATACGAATATATAGCGGCTGAACAATTACAAAAATATTTTCCTTCATGTGAAATTATTAGATGGCTACAATCTGGAACTGAAGCAGACATGTTAGCAATTAGAATTGCTAGAACCTTTACAAATCATAAGTGGATAATTAAAATTGGTGGTTCTTATCATGGTTGGTCAGATCAACTCGTATATGACATGCACGTTCCTGGGACAAAATTATTAGAGTCTCATGGAATACCAAAAACAGTATTTAAATGGATAGATTCATGTCCTCCTAACGATATTGAAACTTTAAAACAAATGTTTAAAGAGAAACGTAAAGTAGCTGCGGTTATAGTTGAACCAATGGGTGGGGAATCCGGAAGTATTCCGGTAAGACCTGGTTTTAATAAAGAAGTGGAAGAATTATGCCATGAGAATAAAGCTTTAATGATTTCAGATGAAGTTGTATGCGCTTTTAGGCTGCATATGAGTGGAGGACAGGGTTATTTTGGCTATACTCCCGATATTTCAGTCTTTGGAAAAATTATTGGACATGGTTTTCCTTCTGCTGCTGCTGTTGGAGGGAGAGCTGATGTTATGAGTGTGTGTGCTGGAGGGGTCAGTGGAGGTAAAAAAGCGTATTCCGGTGGAACTATAGCAGCAAATCCATTAACATGTGCAGCTGCATATTATGCGCTAAAATTTGTTGAAGAAACGAAAGCAACAGAAAAAGCTATAAAAGCGGGTACAAGGTTATCTACGGGGTTAAATAAAATATTTGAAAATTACGATTTACCTTGGTTCTCTTATAATTATGGAGGAACAGTTCATTTCCATACTAGCTGCTTGTTTGGTCTTGATTTGGGTGATTCTCAACAAGCAGGAGAGCTTCCTAAAAGGAAAGATTTTATGAGTGAAATGGGGGCTGCTCTTGTCGATCAAGAGATTATTTCGGTAGCAGGAAGTAGATTTTACACGTGTATGCTACATACTGATGAAATCATTGATGAAACAATTCAAAAAATAGATAATATTTGCCAGAAAATCGAATGAGCTTTAAACTGTAAAAGCCCATTCTCCCTTTCTCATTATAAGTTCTGTTTTTCCATCTTCTGTAGTTCCTTCAACATCCATTTTGTCTGATCCAATCATAAAATCAACGTGTGTCTTACTAATATTACCTCCAACTGCAGAAAATTCCTCATCAGACATATTTCCACCGTCTTTCAAAGCAAACTTAAAACCTCGACCTATAGCAATATGCGATGAAGCATTTTCATCAATTAGAACATTATAAAAAAGCAATCCTGACTTTGAGATGGGCGAACTGTGAGGAACAAGAGCAATCTCACCTAACCGTCTAGCACCTTCATCTGTTTCAAGAATTTTATGTAAATATTCCTCTCCTTTTCTCGCAGTGGCTTCTACAACCTGTCCCTTGGAAAAAGTTAAACTAAAATCTTTAATCATAACATCACTGGGGAGAGGTTTTGTAGCAGTCACAACACCTTCTGTTTTATCCTTATGTGTTGTTGTAAAAACCTCCTCGGTGGGTATATTACCTACAAAATCAATACCACTTTGAGTTCTAAATCGAGCACTTCCCCAAATATGACCTTTAGGTAACCCAACTATGAGATCTGTTCCAGGAGCAACCAATTTTAATGAATCATACCGCTTTTTATTCAAATATTTACTCCTAGCTGCGAGTTGTTTGATATGATCCTCCCAGGCAGCGATAGGATCTTCATTTTTCACCCGACATATTTCAAAAATTATATCCCAAAATTTGGCTTTTTGATCCTCTGGAGCAACATCAGGAAATACTTTTTCTGTCCAACCATCAACTGGAGCTGTTATTCCTGACCAATTCACTGCACTTCGAGAAATTAAATCACTGAAAGTTTTTCGATGTTTAAGATACATATTACGTGCAGTTGACATCAATTCCGTATCATGTCCCTTGAGTAAATCAGGATTCCAGGCAGCAAAAAGAAGCACAGAATCTCCTTCTTTACCAAATTTATATTGACAATCGGTTCGCCATGTAGGATATTCTTCAAATGAATCTCGAGGAGCGTGTTGAAATCGAATTAACCTCAATTGATTATCATCCCACATTACCTCAACCAATCTAGCTCCAATCTGATAAGCCTTTTTTGTAATTAACCGAACTAAAGGAGCTAATTCAATTGGTGCTCCAAAGGAGTATGTAGTGGGCCCTCCGATCAATAAACGTTGTCCAGGTTGTACATTCAGACCGATTTTTACTATAACTTCGGCAAATTTTTCCAAATT
>JAHLWJ010000315.1 GCA_019057975.1 Promethearchaeota archaeon
AGTGAAGAAAGAGAGCCCATATATACTCAATCAAAAGACAGGGCTCGGAATTAAGCTATGTAAGAAAATAATTAAAACAGAATAAAATATACATGAATTCAAAAACAGAAAAGAATAATCAGGTTAAGATAACAAAATCTGGACCTATTGAAAGTGCTTCTGATAGGTCTGAATCCGTTAATCAGAAGTCACCTAGTTCAGAAGTTGAGAATATTTGTGATGAGAATCTTATTACACTTCAAAAAATCCATGCAATCTTATTAAATTGCTCAAATCTCTCTAAAAAGCAGAAATTAGAGTTTTGCGATAGTGAACGCTATTTTATGAAATTATATTTACAAAAATTAAAAGAAGGGGATAAATAAACCTGTATAAATTTATTCATAATAATAATAATCAGCAATGTTGGTACCTGTAATTTATGGATATGGATTTAAATATTTTCAAATTTTAAATTATAATAATAATGAAATGTATTATTTGTGGAAATGAAATTCCTGAGAACGAAAATGAATGTCCTACTTGTATATCTTTTATAGATACTTTAAATTACTTAACTCTTAATCATTTTGATGAATTTGATCTTCCTAAACCGCTGAAAATTCCGGGATTAATAACTCATATACATGAAATGCTTAAAATGAGTTATGAAGAGTTTCACACTAACTTAGATTCTTTATCTAAAAAGGGTTTTGAATTAATTAACCAAGATAAAGATAAAGAAGGCAAAAATACAGCAAAAAATTTCTTTCAATTCTTTATAGAGTTTATGACTTCGCCAGAGGCTAGAGCTACTTATGGAAGAGAATCTGTAGATAATCTTGGAGTAGAAATTTTAAATAAATTTGTCGAATCTGAACTGGATATAATTGCAGAGATGAATACTCAAAAGATTAAAGAAGCAAATGAACTAGCAAAACAAATTATGCATTCAAAGGCAGCAAAGCTCTTAAAAATTCAGGCAGAATACCTTAAAAAGATTGGAAAAGAAGAAATTAGTGATCAAATCCTAACAAAATCTTTAGATCTATTATTAGATGGCTTGGAATTTGAAGAATTCTTTTTATTTTTCAATCAACTCTCATTTGATATGAAAACTAAATATTTAACGAGAATTTTTCCAAAATATTTTCAGAAATTACAAGAATTAAGAAAATCAGAGGATTTTAAAAGAAATGAAAAGATATTTGAAAGTTCAAACAGAATTTATCGGAATCAAATGCTTTATGATCAATCAAAAGAAATTACGTTATTACTTATTAAAGTGATTAAACAGGAAGCATTAAGAATTTTAGAAACTGAAGGAAATCTTTCGGGGATATCTAAGGCAACAACATTGGAAAAAAGAAAAAATATAGAGATTAAATTTAATAAAATCTATAAAAAAATTGCTGAAATTTATATTGAACTGGATGATTTGCATTCAGCACATATTTATAATGATAAAATTGAAAAGGCCGATTATAAAACTGAGATACATAAGAAAATAGAGACACTCGAAGCTGAGAAAAGTAAAATAAGATCAGAAAAAGCTAAAGAAACCCGTGATGGAGAAGAAAAAAACTATAGAGAACTTCATCATCAATAGGAATAAATTCTTTTAAGTTTGAATAAAATAGGGGGATTTTAAATTCAGAAGGTGGTTCCTTTTTCTCGATTTTTATATTTAATTCTTTGAATTTTTTCTCGATTTCTTCATTATCCATAGACAATCCTCTCGATAATATTGAAATCTTAATTTTGCCTTATTTCTTAATAGTCTGGTTAATATTTAAATGATGCTCAAGGTTTTAGTCGAGTCTTACAATGTAGTGAGAATTAGCCTTCCGTATTAAGAGACCTTCTTTTAGAAATAATCGCGTTAAAATCTTCACTTCTGAAGTGGGTATATCAAAATTATCAGCCATAAATTCAATAACATAAAACGGGAGCTCTTTATACATTTCAGCTAGTTTAATGAGCATTTTTTTAAATTTATGGATATAAATATCCTCTTCTTCTTGGCCTATTTCATCCCTAGAGCTCTTAGCTGTAGGTGCAATTGTAAAATCATTAAATGATCGAAACTCCGGAGGAGCTCCTAATTCTTTGATCGCAAGTTCATTTTGTTTTTCCTTAACATGATTTACAGCAGCCGATATTCCATTTATAATTTCACCACTGTTCAAAATATTACTTAACAAATGTATTCGACCACAGCGTGGACATTTCTTTTGTTTTTGTGTGGTTTTTGCATAGGTAAATCCATTACATTTAGTACAGGAAAATACTAAATAGGGAGTCTCATCTTTTTTCCATGCTACTTCTTCCAACTGGTTCACCTTGAGTCTCTAATATATTTTTTATAATAAAATAAAGTTCTTCTTCATTATCCATCGTTATAGCTTGATAGTTATACTTTTTCGCATTTTCTTGAATTTTTCTTTTCAAAACTCTTTTCTCGCCCTCGATCTCTTCTTTAAAATCGATAAAATCGAATATGATAATGAGAAGAGTACAAATTTGAGTGAACTCGTCTATCTCCGCAAGTAATTGCTCTAATGTAATGTGTTTTGGAGTATAGATTTGTATCAGAACCTTGTTGTAAATTATAATATGAAGATCAGATTCTACTATATCGAACAAAAAATTATCTTGTTGCAGCTTTTTTCTAAGGCCATATTTCATAGGTAAAAATTTACCTAATTTTATAGGATTTGATGTGTTTACTTCATGTGCTTGTGCTGGAGCCTCTTCTATAAAAGATTGCAATTTTGATTGATAGGGTTTAGTATGTATTGTTATTTTTGAGAATCAATGCATAATCAAGAGTAATTTTAAATCGAGATACAGGATTTAAAACAATTTCATCCATAATTTTTGGTCGATCCTTAGGATCTATACGATCAAATCTTGGTTGAGGTCTTAATCTTTCAGGTGGGAAATCATAAGGTTTATTTGAAATTTCTACTTTTATAGTATTTAAATCTGGATTTAGATGGTTTCCTAATATTTGTTTGAAGCAGATTCGTTTTTTATTGTGATACTGTATTAAGTTTTCACCAGAAATTGAAATTTGGGCGCTTGTTTCTGAATTTACGCTTTTGAAAATTAATCCTGAGGAAGGCATTGAAAGTTTACAACTACTAAAAGAATTTATTTTTTCATTACAATTTTCTATTGGACAATAATCAACTAAATACTTATATTCAGATTGCTTAATCATATTCAATAGATCATTGTTTTTTAGGGTATCAGTGTAAAATAATTTAACACGTGAGTCAATAAATAAACCAATTCTACCGTTTGTAAGTACTTTTGGAGAAAAGATAAATCCTCTTATTAATTCAATTTCCCGACTTTTATAAATATATTCTTCATATTTTAAAACCTCATAGACTCTTCTCTTAATTTTTTCAGACACTTTCCAAGTTTGTGATGGATCATTCATAAGAAAATTAATTACAACAGAACCTAGTAGTTTTTCTATAATTTTTATCTGATCAGAATTATTGAAATTAAGCTCAATTTTTATCTGATCAGAATTATTGAAATTAAGCTCGATATTTCCCTTTATTCTCTCGAATTGTCTTGATCTCAAGATCTAGGCGTGCTCTTTTTAAGACTTTCTCGGCATGTTCCTCAAGTTGCATCTTCATTTTAGATGAGAAAAATGTACCCCCCGGCGCTAATCTTTGTATTGCGTAATCTACAAATTTATTATAATACTCCAAACACTCTGAACTAAAGTCTGGTAGCTCACTTATATATTTATTGAGCATCCAGTCAAATTTATGTAAAATCTGTAAAAATCTTGGATCTCCTCCTATCCCAGTAAGAACCCCCGCAGCTGCCATAGGATGCACAACATATATAGGATTGTCAGGACTAACGCGATAATCAAGTAAAGAGCGGAGTTCATCTAAAACTTGACCCTTATAATAAAATAAATTTCCCTGAGGAACCTTTGATGGAAAATGCTCCTCTATCAAATCCACAATCTTTTGGGTAGGATCAACTGGAAGATTTATTAATAGAAAATGGATTCATTTTGGAGGAGTTTTGTGAACCTTATCTAGATGATGAAATCTTAGAAAAGTATCTAGGGGAATATACTGACCGAATTATTCCCTATTTTTTAATTATTCGTTGCCGAAAACCAAAGAAACAATAAAATTAACTTCATTAAATATGGATTGTTGCTTATAAGTTACTCTTATTTGATTATTTTTCCACATTGTGGACAAAATCTTGCATCTCTATTTAATTTTATTCCACAAAATTTACAAGAAAGTTTAGTTGGTTCAATTTTTTTAGGTTTTTCTAATTTTTCTACGATTGGTGGGGGTAGTTGATTTTTGATAGGTTTTCTTTGAGGAATCTCAACTAATGGTTTTGGAAGTTCAATTTTTTCTTTAATTTGAAATGGAATAGGCTTTTTTGTAATTTTGGGTGTTTCTCTTGGCTTTTCTTTATTGATTGATGTGAGGAATAGGATTAGGAGCGCCACATAATTCAGAGGAAATACCAAAAACCACGCTAA
The DNA here is from genome assembly GCA_019057975.1 of Promethearchaeota archaeon. The sequence goes on from JAHLWJ010000315.1 coordinate 4,523, forward strand.
CCTGTATGCGAGTTCAAGAGAATGACCCATTTGAAATATTGCAACAATAAAAATTACAATGGCTATAGGGAAATCTAACCAACCCCACTTATTTCCGACTAAGTGGATGCTATAAACTACTAAAAGAAGACCAAAAAAATATGCGGGAATAGTGAAAATTAAATAAAATCCGCTCCAGCCCCCAAAAAACCTAAGTCCTAAATCCACCCATATTGCAAGAATCGCTAATCCAATAATGATTGTACCAACTATAAAAAGTATTTTACTTCTTTTTTTTACAAGTTCTATATTCCTTCTCCAGCTTTTCCCGCTTTTCTTTCTCTCAAGTATCTCTCTATATTTTTCTGGTTTACGCTTAATTAAATATATACCACATAATCCATAGGCTCCTATTGCGATACCTAATAGAATTAACAAATAGATCATTAAAAAGATTAAGTTAATGATAACTAATACAAATCCGAAGAAAGCCATGACAAGAAATTTATCATAATTCCTTTTCATCTCCTCGTCTGTTATTTTAATTTCCTTAGAAAATATTTTCTTTCTCTCAAGTATCTCTCTATATTTTTCCGGTTTCCGCTTATGTAAATATATACCATATAATCCATAGGCTCCTATTAAGATACCTAATGGAATTAATAAAAAGATCCCTATTAACTGTAAGATTAAAAGAATTAAGTTAATGATGACTAATACAAATCCGAAGAAAGTAATGGCAAGAAATTTATCATAATTCCTTCTCATCTCCTCGTCTGTTATTTTAATTTCCTTACTAAATTTTTCTGGTTTACGCTTATGTAAATATATACCATATAATCCATAGGCTCCTATTGCGATACCTAATGGAAGTATTAAAAAAAAAAAATAAAAAAAAAAAATCTCCATAGACCTAATCATTGAAACGACTAAGTTAATGATAACTAATTCAAATCCGAAGAAAGCCATGGCAAGAAATTTATCATAATTCCTTCTCATCTCCTCGTCTGTTATTTTAATTT
>JAHLWJ010000316.1 GCA_019057975.1 Promethearchaeota archaeon
ATGCCTCAGAAAAAGTATTGATTTTTGCTTGTAATTGGTGTTCATATGCTGGAGCTGATTTGGCTGGAACAAATCGAATCCAATATCCATCTAATACGAGAATTGTTAGAACTATGTGTTCAGGACGAGTAGATATTTCTTTTATTGAACACTGTTTTAACCGCGGAGCTGGAGCTGTTATGTTGACTGGATGCCATTCACAAGATTGTCATTATATTTCTGGAAATGATTTTGCTACAAAGCGAGAAAAAAGAATTAGAAGCTGGATGAAGAAAAATAATATTTCTGATAAGAGATTTGTCATTGAATGGATCTCTGCTGCAGAAGGAAAAAAATTTGCCGATTTAGTCTCGCAAGTTAGTAAAATAGCTTTAAAATAGATATTTATTTCTTGCTTTTTCTTAAATAATTAGAAATTTTTAGTAATAGAGGAATAAATTCAAGAGGATCTCCAAAAACAGGGACTTTTCTCTCAGCTAACTTCTTAGATAGTCGTTCTCTTTCCTCTGGGTAATTTAAACGTTGGATTATAGGGATGACTGGTTTCTTGTGTTTATGTCCCAAACTTAGACTTTCTATCATATGAGATTCAAAAGATTGGTTATCTATTGAATGAAATACGGGCTTCAAATAGAAACTTGGCATATCTAAGATTAATCCATCAATATTACTGTCTGACAAGGCAAGATCTATAACATCCTTTACAACATTTCCAAAGAAAAACTGTGCCGCTAAATCTAAAGGGTTTTTAGAACTTGTGCCAGGCATGAAGAATTTTGAATTTAACTTATTTTGAATTTCAGGGCTGAATGGAGGAACTTTCATTCCAGCTTTTTCAATCAGATCAACTAAAATTACACCATATCCTCCACTTATACTAAAAACAGCTAAGTTATTCAGCTCAAAAGTCCCATAAAAATCTATTAACCGAGCAGTGTATAATAGTTTCTCTAAAGATTCAACTTCAATTATATTATACTGTTTAAAAAAGGCTTTCCAAAGTTGATTATCTCCTGAAATTGAAGCTGTATGAGTTTTAGTAGCAATAGAACCGGTTTCAGATTGCCCCCCCTTTAAAGCGATAATTGGCTTTTTATTTTGTTCAAAAACTTTTTTTAAATCATTAATTCTTCTTTCTTTAATACCTTCAATATAGCATATGATAATGTTGGTTTCTGGATCATTACTTAAAAAATAAAGCAGATCAACAAAATCTAAATCCGCACCATTTCCAAATGAGAATACTTTTGAGAAATTAATCCCTAATGCATTAGCACCATAAATCGCTATATTGCATATACCACCAGATTGAGCAATAAATCCTATATTTCCGGCCGTTTTTGGAAACTGCGGACGCCAAGCTATACCTAATTTAGGATAAAAAAGCCCCATTCCGTTTGGTCCTAAGATTCTTACTTTATTTTGAGCTCGTTCTAATAATTCTTTTTCTAATGCCATTCCTTCTTCTGTACCGGAATCAGAAAACTCAGAAGTAAACACAGTTACTATTTTTACATTTTTTTTTACACAATCATCTATAACATCTAAAATTTGGGATGGAGGAACAGCAATAAAAGCAAAGTCAACTTCTTCGGGGATATCTTCCAATGTTGGAAAAATGTTCTTCTTCTCAAAATTAGGAATCTCTTCGCCTTTAGGATGTATAGCATAAATCGGACCTTTAAAATACTCAGCATGATTTCTTAAGAAGAAGTATTCTCTCTTTTTCGAGGGACCAATTACCGCAATGGATTTAAGATTATTAATAAAAGAAATATCTTTAACATTTAACTCGTCTGAATCTAATTGAGACATTAAAATACAAAATTAAACAAAAAATAAATTTTTTAAGGTTTTCAATTTTGTAAAATGAAAAAAAAAACTTTATATGTTACACGTCATAATATGAAAATCACTGAAAATGCCTAAAATTTCACAGATTACTAAAAAATTTTAAGGCTTTTAGGGCATTGATCTCAAAATTTTGAGATTTATTAAATATTAGAAAAGAAATCTTAAAAAAAAAAAATAAAGTGATGATAAAAAAATGAGAAAAAAATTTGTTACAATACTAATAGTCTTCGCCTTTTTAAGCGTTGCTAGCTTTTCAGTGATGTTTAATGTTACAGGTGATATTCAAGGTGAATCATCATCCTTTGATGTAGAGCCATTATATGACTCTAAATATACTAATACTTTAACACTTGAGGGTGCAGAATTTAATCCTCCAAATAGTCCATGGCATTACCCTCTCATTGACGATTATAAGGGCACTTTGTACTGGTTAGATTTTATTAACCCTTTTAATGGCACCTATGGAAATATCTGGATTGGTTTAGACCCTGAATATGACGAGTATATTGATCTTGGTCCTGTAGGGTTTGGTCCTGAGGATATATGGATTTTTGGTTATCCATGGACTGATATAGGAATACCAGGATACTTACCTGAGGGTTATCGCGACGCTGTAACCGGGCAAGATCTATTAGAGGTTCTATACGAATTCGACAATAACATCCACGAAACAGTTATTGAATACTTCGGTATGTATAATAATGATCCTGCAGAACGACCTGGTCCATATGGTGATGGTTCAGTTCAAATAATGATATTCAACATCAAAGATGAATTTTTCTATTCCCCTGATACCGCTCCAGGGTTTATCATGGGATATTTCTGGTCTGCAATCGCTGATTGGGGTGCAAATGCATTCCACATGGACTCATATCAGTGGTGGAGAAGGCAAGGTGAAAGTCCACCTATGATTGATCCATATACTGGATATGATTATTCTGGTCTTACCGTTAAGGCATGGCAATATGAAGGCACATTTGCCCATGAATTTCAACACCTTATCCACCACGACAGAGATCCTGACGAATTGTCTTGGGTAAATGAAGGCTGTGCAACTTTAGCCGAGTGGCTTTGTGGGTATGGATTCTCCCCCGGACATATATCGGAGTATTTACTCTGGTTCTGGGATACACCATTAACGATATGGGAAGGATACTTAGCTGACTATGGGGCATCCTTCCTGTTTACGTACTATATGTATGAACACTACGGTGGAGCTGAAATATTATGGGACCTTGTCCAAGATCCAGCTGACGGAATAGAAGGATGGGAAAATGCACTTGCAGCAAATGGTATACATAGATCATTTGATCAAATCTTCCAAGACTGGTGTATCGCAAACTATCTTGATGATACATCATTCGGTAAGGGAAGATATGGTTATTATGAATTAGATATTCCTTCCGAAAACTCAGATGGGATGAGTATACAGCTTGCAATGGAATTGTGGGATAGTTGGTATCCAGGTTCCGGCTATTTCGATTGGTATGTGAATGAATATCCATATGAAGGTGAATATATTTTAGTTGGTCGAGGATTACCTTACACTGCGAGTTATGTAGAATTTACCGATGCTCCATTTTTATTTGAAGTAGAATTCGACGGTGATGATACATGTGGCGCCGCACCAACCAGTGGTACACATAATTGGTATTCTGATGGAGAAGCTTGGTCATGGTGGACACTTAGTCAAACCTTTGATGTACCTGCTACAGGAGCATGGCTTTATTTCTCAAACTACTTTTCAATCGAATTAGATTGGGATTATGGCTATGTAGAAGTTTATGACTATACTACTGGATTGTGGACCACACTACCAGGTCTTTACACCACAGATTATCTTGGACATGCGCAGGACAATGAATACACTCCTCAGGAGAGAGAACCATCTCTGTATAATTATACAGGAACATGGAACTGCTTTACAGGAGAAAGTGGTGGTTTATACACAGAAGCAATGGATCTCACACCTTTCGCAGGACACACTATAGAATTATCCTTTACGTATTGGACTGATGGATATACACTTGGTTCAGGATGGTATATTGATGATATTGAAATACCTGAAATTGGATTCTATGATGATTGTGAAACTGTGGGTGATTGGACTGCTAGTCCAGAAGGTTATGGATGGTACTTAAACGATGAAATAATTTACAATGATTTCGAAGTAGCTTTCATTGTATCATTAACCTTAACCAAGAAGGATGGTACTCCATTTAAAACATGGCATCATATAGATCGAATGAAACTTGATGATGATACTGAATCAGGCGATGAATTTATGGTTGTTATTAATCATAAACGTATTTCAACCACTGTTGTAATGGTTGTTGCTAACCAACCAGGTTATGAACACACTTTTGGTGCTGGCTATACTTTTACAGCAGACAGATTTCACCCACGTGGTCGTTGGTGGCGATAAATATTAAAACCAGAATTTAAAACAAAATTTAATTTTTTTTTTTTTTTATAATTTTATGAATTTGTTTCGGTATGAAACCTCTTTTATAGTTATTAAATAAGCAAACTTCAATTCTTGCAATAGATTTTATCGTTAAATTAATAGAAATATTTGAATAATGAAAGCAGTTAAGAAACCAAAATAATGACAGGTTGGAAAAATCATTTAAAGTTTGATCCTTTAGAAATTTTACTGTCTACTGAAATTAAGGCAATCAATTATTGCATTAAACGAGATCTTTTGGATGAGCAAGTGAAATCAGCCGAAAGTTTATGGGAGCTTCCAAAAGCAGAAAGAATACTCAAAAAACAACAAGAAAATGGTTCATGGAAATATCCTAGTAGTAAAAAAGATTTAAGGTCACAAGAAAACTATGATCAGTTAGAGACATATAGGCAATTAGGTTTCCTTATTGAAAAATATGGCTTTAATAATCAGCATCAAGCTATTCAAAAAGCTGCTGAATTCTTATTTTCATTTCAAACTGAAGAGAGTGATTTCAGAGGGATTTATGGCAATCAATATTCTCCCAATTATTCGGCCGCAATAATGGAACTTTTAATTAAAGCAGGATATGAGGATGACCCACGAATAGATAAGGGATTCAGGTGGCTTTTATCAGTGAAACAAGATGATGGAGGTTGGGCAATACCCATAAGAACAAATTAAGCTAAATGGTCAGAAGTTATGGATAGTGAAGAAATATTACAACTAAATACGAAAGAGCCCTTTTCCCATATGGTTACTGGGGTTGTATTGAGAGCTTTTGCCGCTCATCCTAAATTTCGAAATTTAGAAGAAGCTAAGAAAGCGGGAGAACTTTTAGCATCAAGATTCTTTAAACCTGATAAATATCCTGATCGTAAAGCTGTGGATTATTGGTTCAGAGTATCATTTCCTTTTTGGTTTACTGATATTGTATCTTCACTTGATACTCTCTCTAACTTAGGATTCACACCTTCTTATCCTCAAATCGAATTAGCACTTAAAACACTAAGAGAAAGACAATTAGAAAATGGATTATGGGATTTAAAATTATTAAAAACTAAAGATAAAAATCTTCCTCTTTGGATTGCATTAACAATTTGTCGAATATTTAAAAATATGTATTAAAGGTTTGTATTTTTAAACTATGCTGGACTAATCCAAATAATATTGACAAAAGCTTAAAAATTGATTAAAGGCAAATCAATTTG
>JAHLWJ010000046.1 GCA_019057975.1 Promethearchaeota archaeon
AAATAAAATAGTGTTAATAAATTTAAAAATTCAGTTTTCGAAAATAATTTTTAGATATAACTTCTAAAAAGATTTAACATTGATAATGATTGTTAACTTAAGATTAAAGATTACAATTATTTGAATGATTAAATTCTTAAATTTACAATGTTTATTGATTTTAAATGAGTGAAAAAGTGTTAAAACTAACAATTCCTAAAGGGAGCTTACAAGAAGATATAGCTTCTTTCTTCGAAAGAGCTGGTTTAAAGTTAAAGTTGATGTCAAAAAGAGATTATCGCCCGACAGTGGGAGATCCAGAAATTTATATTAAATTATTGAGACCACAAGAAATTCCAAATTATTTAATAGGAGAAAATGAATTTGATCTCGGTATCTCAGGAATTGACTGGGTTAAAGAAACTAAAGCTGAAGTTGATGTATTATTAGATCTAGAGATAGGAGCTGTTTCAATAGTTCTCTGTGCCCCAAATAGTTGGGAAAATATAAATTGCCTAGATGATATTCTCCAAAAATTTTATGATGATAATAGAGTGTTAAGGATTTCCACTGAGTATTTAACGCTATCAGCTAATTATTTAAAAGAAAATAAGACTTACAAAAATCTCTATGGTGATGTCATTCCTTTAGTGATTACCCCCTGGAGAATATGGGGAGAAAATGAAAAAGTCAAAATATTCCTATCATTTGGAGCTACAGAAGCTAAGCCTCCTGAAGAAGTAGATGTGATAATTGATAACACATCAACTGGCACAACAATAAAGGCTAATAATTTAAAAGTAGTAGAGATTATTGATACATCAACAGCAGTCTTAATAGCCAATAAAAATGCGTTAAAGGATGATTGGAAGCGAGAAAAAATAAAAGATATTCTTGTTTTGTTAAAAGGTGTTATAGAGGCAAGAAAGAAGCTTCACATATTTATGAATGTTAGAGAAGAAAATTTAAATAAAGTTCTATTAGAACTTCCTGCCTTAAAGCGTCCAACCATTTCTAAATTAGCTGGAAGTGAAGGATGGTATGCCATAAATACGATAATTAAAAAAGATGAATTTTTAGGTTTAATTCCGATATTAAGAAAATATGCTCAAGGATTAGTTGTTCACGAACCTCGTCAAATTTTACCTCTTGAAGATGTCCAATAATTATTTTGATTAATATGAATACTTTAAAAGTTATCAATTCTGATCAAATAAACGAGGAAACTATATATAAATATATCCCTCGTACAGAGACTCAATTAGAATTAATCAGAGATTCTGTAATTAAGATTATTCAAGAGGTAAAAGAAAAAGGGGATAAAGCTCTAATTGAATTCACCCATGAATTTGATAAAGTAAAATTAACTAAAAAAGAAATTCAAGTATCAAAAGATGAAATATCTCAAGCTTATGAACAAATTGAACCTACCTTACTCCATGCTATACATTATGCAAAAGAAAATCTTATTAAATTTAATAAAGCTCAGAAACGAGAGGACTGGGTTGTTGAAATAGCAAAAGGAATTGTTGCTGGACAAGTTTATCGTCCACTCGAAACAATTGGAATCTATGTTCCAGGTGGTAAAGCATTATATCCTAGTACGGTTCTGATGATCGCTGCTCCTGCTTATGTTGCAGGAACAAAAGAAATTATTATGTGTTCTCCACCACAAAAAAACAAAAAAATTGCACCTGAGATTTTAGTTGCTGCTAATGAATTTAAAATAGAAAAAATCTATAAAGTAGGTGGTGCACAAGCCATTGCCGCTATGGCTTATGGCACAGAAATTATTCCAAAAGTTCAAAAAGTAGTTGGACCTGGTAATAAATGGGTTAATGCAGCAAAACAAATTCTTTCAAATATTATCGCGATAGATGCACCTGCAGGACCTTCAGAGATTTTAATTATTGCTGATGAATCTGCAGATCCAAACTATGTAATAGTTGATTTTATTTCTCAAATTGAGCATGATCCTGATAATGTAGGAATTTTGGTTTCTGATTCAGAATATCTGATCAGTCAAATAGAAAATTCGATTGATAAATATGTTTCCCAATCAATGAGACGTGATATAATAGAGAAAGCATTGAGAAATAATTCAATACTAATTAAAGCTAAAAACATAGAAGATTGCATAAGAGTTAGCAATTTAATTGCTCCAGAACACCTTGAAATTTTAGTTGAGAATCCAAATGGACTATTAAAAGAAATTACTAATGCTGGTGCCATATTTCTAGGACCTTATTCCCCTGTACCTTTAGGGGATTATTGTGCTGGAACAAATCATATCCTCCCAACAGGAGGAAGTGCTAAAAAATATTCTGGTTTAAATCTTTATGATTTTCTAAAAACAATTGATGTGTTAAAATGTGAAAAAGAAGGTCTAGAAAAACTCAGTGAGACTGCAATTAAATTAGCTGAATATGAAGGATTATTTGCTCATAAAAGATCAATCGAAGAAAGATTAAAAGATAAACATTAAATTTAATTAAGTAAATACATAAATTGTTAATTTTATAAGAAAAACAATACTATATCATAGTTTTAAAATTACAAAAGGTTGATTAAATGGAATTAAATGAATTGCTGAGAGAAAACCTAAAAAAATATTCTGCGTATGAACCTGGCGAACAAACGTCGGAAGATGGCTGGCTGAAATTAAATACTAATGAAAATCCCTTTCCGCCAATTCCCGAAATATTAAATGATATAAAAAATGCTGTTAATGAAAAGATTAGGCTTTACCCTGATCCTACTTCCTTTGAATTACGCAAAGAAATTCTAAATGTATTATTAAGAGATAAAGATACATTGACAAATAGGAATTCAATATTTATTGGAAACGGTTCCGATGAAATATTTGATGTAATTTTTAAAATGTTTATTGACCCCGGGGATGAAGTAGTTATTTTCTATCCATCTTATGGATTATATAAAGTATTAGCCACACTTTATAACGCTAAAATTACAGAAATTCAATTAAATGATGATTTTTCTATACCAGATTCAGCATTTAACGCAAAGGGTAAACTTATGTTTATTAGCTCACCAAATAATCCTAATGGAAAATCATTTGGTAATGCAACAATTTTAAAATTGTGTGGAAGCTTCCCTGGCGTTGTAGTTGTTGATGAGGCTTATGGAGATTTTTCAACCCAAACAAGCCTTCCCTTATTAAAAAAAGTAAGGAATTTGATTGTAAATCGATCATTTTCCAAAAGCTTTTCAATTGCCGCGTTGAGAATGGGTTTCGCGTTGGCTGATCCCGAGATTATAAAAGAAATGAATAGAGTTAAATTACCATATAATACAAACTATCTAGGACAAATTGCCGCTCTATCGTGTATTAAGCATAGTAATAAAATTTTTGAAAGAAACAAAAAAATCATAGAGGAAAGAAATAGGTTAACAGAGATATTAAATAAATTTAATGGAATTAGCGTCTTACCTTCGGATTCTAATTTTATTTTTATAAAATTTGAAGACAAATCTAAAACTTTAAAATTTGTGTGGGATTTAAAAGAAATGAAAATACTTGTTAGACACTTTAGCAAACCTGGCCTCTACAACTATATTCGGCTAACAATTGGTATGGAAGTAGATAATAATAAGTTTATTGACGCCTTTCAGAAGATTGCAGACAAATATTTATAGTGAATAAAAACTAAAATATTTAAAATTTTAATTTAATAATTTTATTAATACCTAAATTTAGGCGAGTTGGTAAAAATACCCAGTACTCTATTTCCTTCAGGTAAAGCAATAACTAAGGTTGAATGTCAATTTTGTGGATACAAAATTTCAAAACCTTTTCCTAGGGATCAACTATGCCCTAAATGTGGTAGATTTTTAGCCATCTTACATGATATAAAAGCCGAAGAGAAAGAGAAAGTTCAACCTAAACAGTTTGAGACTAAAACCACTACACTATCTTCAAAATTGCAAGGTAAAGTAAAAATAAAAGAAAAATCTTTAGATATCTCTTTAGAGAGTGAGAAAATCCAATTGAAGAAAGGTGAATATGTAAAATTACTTGGAATCACCTCGATTGATAGGACTCAGTTATATTGTAGTAATAATAATTTAAGATACTTACTAGAATTAACGAATAATTTAGATTTTATAGCTACAGGTGTGTTAGGTGGAGTCCTTGATAAAATGCTTCTAATTTCTATAGAGCAAAATACCGAAGAAAAATGCCAATTCTATGTTAAGAATGATATCATCTATATAGTCTATGGTAAATTCCCGGATAAAAAAGGAAAATGGCTTCTTGAGCAAATGTCGAATAATTACTCTGAATTAGTAAGGGGTAAAGATGTTAATAGTCTAGATAAATTCGAATCACGCCAAATTGAAAAAGAATTCAAACGACGCACAAAATTTATTCTTACTGAATATCTTAAATTACAAGAAGTATTTTCAGATCAAGAAATACCGTACGTTGAAAATACTATTCGAATTGACTATTTAGGTTTATCTTCTATGTCAATTGGAGTTATTTCATTATTAAAAGGAGACGATTTAAATGTTGAACTACAAATAGAAGTAGATAGTCCAGAGGAGGAGAAAGAGATGAAAGAATCAATGTTAACAGCAAGAATCGAAGCTATTGCCGCAAACACTCAAGGAAACACTGGAGCATTCCCTCGCTGGATATCTGTAAAACTCGGATTTCAAAAATATAGATTTTTAACATTTAAAAAATATCAAAATGATTACTTCCTTTCATTACTTTCTGAAGGGAACTTAGGAAAAATTGATCAAGTTGAAGAAATATTAGATCCTAAAATTAGTAAAGTAACCCAATCAACTTTTTCTGGGAATTTAAAACCCTTTAATGTATTAAAATTAAGTTTAGAAGAAGACTTAGATAAAAGAAGAAAATTCCCACCATTTACGTTTGCTTAAGAAAATAATAAAATTATGCTGAGGAGATTTTCTCTTCAGCAATTTTTATGATTTCAAAATAATAATCAATATAATCCTTATTTACAATTACTCGATATCTAGAAATAAATCCTGTGATTTCACGCATTAAAGATATTATTTCTTTTGGTTGTATCATAATTTCCTGAAAAAGAAAAATCTCAAAAAATTCAAAGAAAAAATATATTGTCATTAACTTGGGGTTAAGTTTTTAATAAATTAATTACTATAGCAAATTTGATTTCTAGTTAAACGAATCTTCTTTTTAGACGACAAAATGATTTTAAACCCTGAAAAAGTTTGGGAAGAATTTGAAAATAATAGAATAGATAAATTAACTGCTTTTGAATTATTAACTGCTCTAATTGAAAATAGCAATGACGAAGATATTAGAATAAAAGCTATTACAAATTTAATGAAAATTCACATTTTAAACGATAAGTTATTCAACATTCTAGAAAGCTTACTAGTTTCAGATGAAAGTGAAAAAATAAGATATATCGCAATAAAATATATTGGAGAAAAATTTTTACATAAAGGTTTATCTCTTTTGATTTGGGCAGTTAATTACGAAAAAGATTATAATTCTTTAATTGAAATAATAAAATTTTTGGGGAAATTAGATAATAAAGAAACCAAATTAGTATTATTAAATGAGATTAGGAAAATTATCAAGACAAAATACTTAAATAAAACAAGAAAAATCGAAAATAAAAAATTTAAGAGAGTTTTAAAAAAATTGCTAAAGGCAAAAGATTATGAAGAATTCACTCAAAATGAGCTAGTAGAAATTTTAATAAATTATTTTACAATTTCCAATTTATTTGAGCACTATTATAATGTTTATTATGAAGTAAATTCACGAAATGGATTAATAGAAAAATTAGATTTGTCAGATTACATAGAATATGAAGTAAAAGGAACTCCATGGGGGTGGAAAAACAACATTAATGATCTTTCAGAAATTCCTGGTTTAACTCACTTAAATTATATAAAACATATTGATCTATCAAATAATCAAATTAAAAACATTAAGGATTTAATTCATTTTCAAGAATTAACTCATTTAATACTAAATAATAACAAATTAAGCGCAGAAGTAAACTTAAACTATTTAAAGAATTTACCTAATCTAATCTATTTGGATTTAAGGGGGAATGATATCATTAATATTATTAAGCCTAATGATTTTCCTCCACAAACTCGAGTTCTTTTAAAAGATTCTTATATAAAATTAGAATAAAAATAAAAAAAAATTTAATCTTCTATTAAGGCGGTTTTACCACTACCCCATACTCCAAGTGCGATCCCCAATTCTTTTTGTTCTTTAGCAACTTGTTTTACACTTTTTCCTTGCATAACAGCATCAATTGCTTGTCTAAATGCTTTAGCGCCAGATGTTGGACCATCAGGATGACTGTGAATACCACCACCACTACCAATTAAAATATCATTACCGGCTTCTTTCATACATTTTTCAACCATTCCTGGGGTAATTCCTCCACTGGGCATTGGTAATGTTGGTCTGATATGTTGAAATGGAAATCGAAGTGCTTTAAGATTCTGCTCATATCTCTCATCTAATATCTCGGCTTTTCCATAAGGTGCAGGAATTACAACAGTATCAGCTCCACAAATTCGTGGTAACTTTGCAAAAGTTAACATACTAGTCATTCCAGTCCATAATCCCCCAAAAAAAGTCCCTCCAAAATCCATATGTCCTAAAATAGGGACTTTTATTGATGGGTCTTCAGCAATCTGTCTTAAAGCTTCAAAACCAGTAGTTAAGTAATTTATCATTAAAGCATTGGCACCTAAATCAATCATTTTATCAGCGTACTCAAACATTTCTGGGAATTTAGTGGTAATATTTATAGTATATAAAGTTTTTTCTCCTTTTTCTGAGTCTGCTCTATCAACCGCTTCCATAACTTTTACAATCCTATCTTCTAATCGATTGAAAGAAGGGTTTGATATTAATTCATCATCTTTCACGACATCACAACCACCAACGGCAGCTTTGTATACTAGATCTGCCGCAACATCTGCTGTATGCCCTGTACAAGGCTTTACCATATTATTTAATAGAGGGCGTTCTGGTATGTTCATTAATTTTCGTAGTCCATCGATCCCAAACTTAGGACCTTTAAAATCTTCTAACCATGCTTTAGGGAATGCCAGATCTACTAATTTTAATCCATGGGTAATGCTAATATTACCAATAACTGTTGTAAAAAGCATTGGTATTCCCATTCCTTTAATATTTATAATAGGAAATCCGATTTGTACAAAATAAATTCGTTCCTTAATATCTTTAGGCACCCCATATTCTATGTGAGGCAATTCATATACTCCAAGCACTCTTGCTACATGATGTTTTCTAACCTCTTCTGTCTCAGCAGGAACTCGAACCCATGTTCCTGTTGATTGTTCGATTGCAGCGAATCTAGAGAGATAGTTAACATTTTGTCCCTTAGGGCGTTTTATGATATAACTGGCTATAATATATTTTTCTAAATCTATACCGTCTAAGCCAATGGCTTCTGGAGTATCCAAATATTTTTCACAGCTAGGAAAATTTTTATCCATTTTAATTTCACATTAATTTATTGATTGTTCTAATTGAGATTAATACTAATCAACTCAAAAATATTTTGATATAATGTAAGAAAAGAAATAAATAAAAAAAAAATTATAAAATTTATTTAATCTTTCGCTTTAGCTTCTGCTTTTAAATTTGTATAAGTGTTTTCAAGTACAGTCAAGTATTCAATTAAAACTTGATCAGCTTTTGATTTTTGTTCATATACAGTTTTGATAACATTCATTAGGTATTTTGGAAACATTAGATCGAGATGAAAATCAGAAAGAAGCGCATAATATTCATTACCTCGTTCATCTTGGAAGACTTGTATCAATTGAGTATCCCAAAGCATCTTTAATACATCATCGAGATCTTCTACTCCTTTCTTTCTAAGTTTCTCCAGGTCATTCTTAGTAACAACGGCAGTTCTTAATAATCTTAGTGTTTCATAAACTTGTGGATTGGTAAGAACATCTAATATTCTGAGATTATCTCCTTCTGAGGGTTGATAATTTTGAAAATATCTTCGAACATCAGTTTTATAATTTTCAACAAGTTGAGAAGGTAAACCTCGATCTGCGGGATCTCCTAAAATCATAACCGGTGGCACGCGCATAAGTACAATGTCTTTAATCAAGAAAATTAGTTCAGAAGGCATGCCTTTTACTGATGCTTCTTTGACTATCTCACGTTTAATGAGTTCCATTAAAACACCTTCGACATCAACAAACCCTTGTTTGTATTTATCTTTTAACCAAATCATCAGTTCTGACTTAGATACTACGCCTTCATCCCTTAAACGCTTAATTATCATACGTTTTATTTCATCTTGATATGTAAGCGCAAGCCGTTGTTCAGTACTTAAAGTGGGATACACTGATAATCGTCGAAATAGTGTAGGGATCATTTGTAGAAATGCATCATCTTCCAAATTTGTTAGTATAATTCTAGAAATATCTATTAATCCTTCTTCGTATGCATCTGGGTCATCATCAAGATTCAAGAGTAGAAGAATGTAGAAGTTTTTCTCTGGTCCAGTGTAATAAGATGCAATGTTCAAAGATCCAATCATTAAACTAATCATCCCTGATTCTCCGCTATATTCATGGGTGCTATAAACTTGCATTAGTGTTTTCTGAGTTAATACAATTTCTTCGGGGTATTTAGATAATATATCAGTACCTGCTCTGTCATCCCATCTCATTACAACTAATCCAATTGGCATTTATTCTACACCTCCTTTAAGATCTTTAAACTCTCCTGTCGTTTCGGGTAAAGTTTTCTTTTTCTTACCTTCAATACCTAAAACTTTCTGTAATGATAATCCAAGCATTTCCCATCTGTCTCCTAACTGTTTTACCATATATTCTTCCTTTGAAGGATAAAGAAGTGAATCTGGGATAATCTTTTTACCCTTGATGTCTTTTCTCATTTTCCTCGCTTTTTTAACAAATGTAGGTATTCTAGCTTGTTGAACGGTCCGATAAATAGCTAAACTCGCAGTCACAGCGACAATAGCACCGATAATCATTAAGAGATAGAAGGTTGGGAATCCGAATGTTTCATGCATGTTAACAACAATCGTTATTGGATTTGTTAAAGTAGAGAAATGTTCCATTTCAATAGTAAGTGTTGCAGTAAATGTTGCAGGCATAAAGAACGCATCAGCGATCTTAGGTATGTTTATTGAATAACTCCCATCTCCAATATCCGTGAAATTATAACGAGTCCCCTTAAAGGTGATATATAGGTCAGCTCCGATAATTGGTACAGAACTATTTAGATCTGATAGTGCCAATGTAAATTGTAATGACGCTCCTGATTCTACTTCAGTTTTTTTTGAAATTGTTCCTTTAAATTCATCTGACCATTCAACATGAAAATTTCTCTTTTGAATGGTTAAAGAAATTATAGCAATTCGATGTTCATAATTAAGCTTATCTAAAGTCACTATTATTGAATATTCCCCATCAAGAAAAGTCTCTGTATCAAGATCTAAGACAAATTTATTTCCTACAGTTACAACTAATTCTCCAGTTTCAGTCGTGCCTGGAATGGGCACTCCCTTTTCAAGTTTCTGTAGAATATAACTTTGTTCATCTAAGTTAGATATTGGATTTGCACTAAATACATCTGTATACTCAAATGTGAAATTCATTGCTTCAAATATTAATATATCCTTTGAAATATACAATAATCCAGAAGATTCATTTATCGTTGTTGGTCTTGAGATGATATTTATATACATCCCAAAATTTTCGAGCTTTGTATAATTTTCAAGATTAACAGTTAAATCTATTCTATATTTTCCAACATTAGCTACATCAGAAGTATCGATTGCAAATGTATAATATCCTGCTAAAGCATGAGGCACTAATGAACCAGATCCATAATCCCAATCATAAGTAAAGGATTCAGGTGTTAGAGTAGAATTAGTATTACTGTCATAATATCTCGCAACAATATTTATTGTAAATCCATAATATTCCGAAATTTCATAATCGTCACCAACATTTTTCGACAATTCATCTGGCATTGACGTATTATTATGTAATGTTATATCTGTAGGTTTAGCAAATATTGTGATTCCAAAATATGCATCCTCAGGATCGTTCCAAAATGGTTTATAGCCAGATATTAAAACGTAATAAAATTCGTAATCGTCTCCAGCAGAATACAGACTTGAATTAACTGTTATTGTAAAATTACCGGTTGTTGATCCCTGTACCATTGGTTGAACTAATATCTCCTGCCCATATCTTGTGTATATTGTCCAAGTAGCAGATGTTGCATAGCCAATTCGATTCCAATCAGGAATCCATGTTTGTCCACTATTATTCGAAGTTTCATAAACTAAAGAAAATGTCATATTTTCTCCACAAACAACCGAAGAAACACCTACGGTATTTGTAAAATTAGCTATTCTTTGTGTAAAGTTTAAATCCAGATAAAAAACGAGAGACGATGTATAGTCGAGTGTATAATCATAATAAGGAGTAATACCTGGGGGCTTAGGTTTATCTGAGGTATTTACAATAAAAGTTTGCTGTAAACTTACAATCCATAATGAAAAATTATAAGATTGTTGATTTAAATACCAAAATCCAAAATCCTTGGTTAAATCTCCATATGCATAGCCAGTAGTGTCTGTTTCTAAATCTACTACATCAGTACTTGTATTATTTAGTTGTACTTTAATAGTTACTCCAGTTACGCTCTCTGATCCCGTATTATCCATTACGCGTATATCTAATTTAGACATTGCTACTGTTACATTTTCTTGATAAATCCCTTGACCTACACGATTAATTATGCTTTGATTTAGACGAGTTGGATGAGAATAATAGTCTGGATTGTTATAATATATTGTATAATTATAACTTGTTGCATTTATCCATCGATACGTTGCTTCTCCAGCGGAATCTAAGGGAATGGTATCCAATACATCTATAGTAGAATTTCCTACATCTACATATCCATAATTTAATGGATCTCCATCCCAATCTTTCACTTCAAAATCAATTGTCCAAAGATCAGCGGTAATATTAACTGAAACAAATAAACCCTTGAATTCAACCTCTCCAACGGGTTCATTTCTACTATCATAAACTACTTTTTCATATGAACCAGAATATGTAGTATAATTCACGGAAATGTTGTAGAAATTAAAAGGGACTTTTGAAAATGCGACAGTTCCATCAGATGAAGTAAGTTGGGTGTAATCAGCACCATCAATGTTTAAAATATGAGTAGAATTTTTCCATAATGAGACTTTAGCTCCTGGAACTATTCTATCATCAACATCCTTAACGAGGATATTTACTGTAGCTGCTCTTTCAACTTCACCAAGCAAATCTATATCCAAGGGATAATAATTTGCTAACCATTCTATTTCTTTATCTGTAAGAGCATAATCAAAATACCTAACATCGTCTAATGCGCCCTGAAAATAATGATTATTTCTTCCACCATCAAAAGTGGTTGCTTCAGAACCATCTCCTATAAAACCAAATCTTGTTTCTGAAATATCTCCAAGAGTTAAACCGTTCCAAGCATCCCATTCTCTATCTAACAAACCATCGACATAGATCACTTTATCATATTGTTGAGAGTAATCGAATTTCACGACACAATGATGCCATTCACCATCCTCATCAATTGTTTGCCATCCATTCAAATCATGTGTACCTCCTACATCATTTGAACAATCGAATTCAACGTGCCCATCAGTGGCTCGAAGTCCTGGAGTTCCTGCAGCAAATGTAAAATATTCAGATCTATCAAAATCGAGTATAGACCATCCTCCTAAATTTAGTCCTATTTTCACCCAAGCTGAAGCTGTAAACTCATAAACTGGGCCACTTAATGTAGTTTGTTGATAACCCGTATGTGATCCTTGATAATTAAAAGACATATTTAACGCAATAAATTCATTTACTCCATCAAAATTTAGTGAATAATCTCCTTGAACTCCTTGAATATAATTATTATCATCCATATTTACAAAGGTTCCGTGATATTTATCACTAATCGAATCATATGCCATATTTCCAGAACCTTCTTCAAATTCCCATCTGGCAATTCCATCTGGACAGTAATCCAGATAATAACTGGAAGCACGGCCAACAGTACTATTACCGTAATACATATATGTGTCATATTCTTTAGATCCTGCAGTAGAATTTGTTTCAAACCAGACAGTTGCCAGATCCGCACTTGGAAAATCTTTTTTTATATAGTAATTTCTAATTACTCCCTTTTCCACAATTCTGATGTCGTCTAAATCGTCTTGTAAATGTCCAGAATCAAATAGATTTTTCCAATTGAATTGAATCTTAATTATATTATCAGTTAAATTATAATCCCCGGGATTAGTAATGTTAACACATTGTCTCCATTGATAAGATACATTCCACCAGAGATCTTCTCCCACTCCATTACTTAAAACTGGTAATATAAATCCTCCTTTGTCATTATTTGCTTCATCATTAATATTGTTCACTGAATTACTAGGAATTAATGGAAAAACAACCAAAACTGAACTTACCGTTAGGATCAACAAGAAACTTATTGCTATCCTGTGTTTAAGCTTTTTTTGTTTCATTATCATTTTTATTTCATTCGTTTTTAATTAAAATTTTATTGAAATACTAACTTTTTATAAATAGGTTTTCAATAATAATACTAATTTTTGTATTTAATTTTTATCTATAAATAATTAATTTTGTATATCAATCTTAGAATTGTTATTTTTTCTATAGCATTCTTAATCATTAGTGGTCAAAATATTCTATAATCACTATTAATTTCTATATAACAAGATTAAGATTTTACTACGAAAACGTTTAATTTTGCTTTAATCGTTATCAGAAATTTTGTTAAAAAATCTTTTAATAAGATAAGAAATCTCAGATTCTTCTATTTTTAAAAAATTCCTGAATGTAAAATTAATCGTTTTAAATGAAATAAACCAACTCTGTTATTAAGTATGAAGAATCTAAGTTTTAATATAACTATCAAAAAGAATTTATAATGTATTTTTACTTTGAATAGTTTAACTACTTCTATCCCCTATATCACACGTTTTCTAATTCCTAAAGATTTAAATATTTTAATTTAGATTGAAGATTCAAGAAATAATTTCAAAATTTTATGTTTTCTAAATAAATGGAAAATTAGCTTTTCTTTAGACTCATGATTTAATAATATAGAGGTACTAAAACATGTTAAGACAAGTCTACATTTTGAAAGACGACACAATATTGTACAACAAGCAGTTCGGAAAATCAATGTCAATAGAAGATTTTCAAAAGCTTTGTCAAGAGATTGTTGAAGAAGCTGAAAAAGGAACAAACTTAGACAGCTACGTCTTTTTCAAATATAAAATCGTATATTCACTAGTAAAAGATGAAGGATTGATGTTCATATTCATCACTGATATAAACGATGAAATAAGGAGGTCTAAGGATGAGCTGGAAAAATTAAAAAAAGAATTTTTAGACACGTTTGGAGATAGCTTAGAGAATTTGGATCCTGCTCTTATGGAGATATTAGACCCAATTATAGATACGACACATAGAAATCTTAAAACAAAAATTTCTTTAGTGGGATTTTCAGGGGTAGGGAAAACAACAACAACAAAATTAATCTGTGCTGATGAAATCCCTTCAGTTCATATTCCTACCATAACTGGGAAAATATCAACTGTTAAAATAGGAAAACTCTATTTCCATCTATGGGATTTTGCTGGACAAGAACAATTTAGTTATTTATGGAATGATTTTATTCTTGGTAGTGATGCTGTACTTATACTAACAGATTCCACATTAGAAAATGTAGAAAAAAGTAAATTTTTTATTGAGTTAGTGAAAGAACATGCTCCTTATGCTCATACCGCTGTAATTGGGAATAAACAAGATTTACCTGAGGCGTTAAGCATTGAAAAAATTCAAGATATTTTAGGTTTAAAAACTTATTCAATGATCGCAATAGATTCAGAAAACCGAGACAAGATGATACAGATCGTTGCAGATATTTTAGAAATCAGTACTGATGCATCACCATTGTTAAGACCGTTATTTGAAAGAGATCAGTTAATTAATAAGGCAAGAACTTGTTTGGAAAACGGTGATATAGCCCAAACTGCGGATTATTTCGAAAAAATATCAGATTTATGTCTTGAATTAGGAGATGATTTCCTTTATAAGGAGTTTTATGAGAAAGCAAAAAAATTGAAGGGTTATTTAACAAATCAATAATATAAAATTCTTTTATACGACTAGTATCTCTCCATAAATTAAGACTAATAAAAAAAAATAATAAATAAATATTAAAAATAGATTTAATCTTTTTCTTCTACTTGAATTTTAGTTGGTCGGTAGGCATCATCAAGTACATTTAGATATTCAATTAGAACTCCATTTGATTTTGATTTTACTCCATATTGATAGATTATTGTTTTCAACATATATCTAGGGTATATCAAAGAACTATGAAAGTCTGTGAGTAACGCATAATATTCGTTTCCTTTAGCATCCTGAAAAACGTGTATCATTTGATTATCCCATAACTTCTTTAATCCGCTATCGATGTCATCAACTCCTTTTTTTCTCAGCTTCTCTAAGACGTTTTTTGTAACTATTGAGATTCTAAGTAATTTCAAAATTTCATACACTTGAGGATCTGCTACTATTTCATCTAAAATCTTAAGATTGTCATCATCTGATGGACGATATTTTTGGAAGAATTTTTTAACCGCTACATTGTATTCCTCTGTAAATTTTTCAGGAAGCCCTCGTTCAGAAGGATTTTTAAGTAAGTTAATTGGTGGCCTTCGAATCATAAATAAATCATTTATAAGAAAGATTAATTCTGATGGCATACCTTTAACGGATGCTTCTTTTATTATTTCTTTTTTGATTAATTCCATAAGAATAGCATCCACATCGAAAAATCCCTCCCTATATTGGTCTTTTAACCATATTTTCAATTCTGATTTTGTTATTACGCCTTCTTCTCTTAACCTGTTTATAATTAACCTATTCACACTATCAAGATATGTAATAGCTAAACTTTGCTCTGCATTTAAATGAGGATATGTTGATAACCTTTGGAATAAGAAAGGGATCATTTCTAAATACGCTTTATCTTCATAGTTTTGGAAAATTACACGTGAAATATCTGCTAATCCACCCTCAAATGCATCAGCATCTTCATCCAAATTCAAGAGCAGAATAATATAAAGAGGTTTTTCTCTTCCAGTGTAATATGAAGCAATATTTAATGGGCCTACTAGTAAACTAATCATTCCCGGTTCCCCTGTATATTCATGTGCCGCATATATTTGCATTAATGTTTCCTCACTTATCACAAGTTGTTCAGGATATTTTGCAAGAATCTCTGTGCTTACTTTAATATCCCATCTCATTATTACTAATCCAATTGGCATTAGATTTTTTCCCCTCCTTCTTTAGATATCTTGTCTTTTATTGGTGACTTCTTAGTTTTTAAATCTTGTATTCCTAATGCTTCATCGATAGAAAGACCAAGTTCCCTCCAATCATTCCCGAATAGTTTTGCTATCATTTCTTCTTTTGTTGGAATTGAAATTGTCTCTGAAATTTTCTTCTTTGATTTGATGTACCCTTTGATTTTCCGTATCTTCTTAACATGTTTAGGAATTCTTGCTTGTTGTATGACTCTATACCCAACGAGACTTCCTACTACACCAATTACTGACGCAGTAATCAGAATGAAGTAGAATGTTGGCATTCCTGGAAAAATCTCTTCCATCTCAACTACAACAGTTATAGAGATTTCTTGCGATGTAAAATTAGCCATTTCTATGGTCATTTTACCTACAAGCGTTCTTGATGTGAAAAATGTATCAATACTACTCGTCAGGATCGTTCCAGTGTAGACTCCTGGTGTAGTCTCTGAAAAAGGAATATCAACACCGTTGATATTTAATGTAACTTGAGCCTCTTCTAGATTTATATCGCCGCGTGTGAGATCTATTAAATTAACTACTAATTCTATATCATCTCCTTGATCGACTTTGACTTGATTATTACTTCCTATTCCTGTTATGGCAACATCAAATTCTCTTGACTTAATCTCGAAGTTTACATACGCAAATCGTGGTTCAAAATTTTCCTTTTGTAAGGCAACATGAAGGAAATAAAACCCAACAGCTCTTAGTTCAGTATTGAAGTCCAAAGAGTACGATTTATTTATATTTTGAATTAACGTCCCGGAACCTTGGCTTCCGGGGATTCGGTTTCCCAACTCATCTAATTCATACCAACTGTAAGTTGCGATAGCTAAATCTCCAAGAATATCAAAAGTATTAGCATCTGCATAATAAAATGTGAAATAATAAGCATCCTGAACCCAAATCTTTGGACTAAGATATACTAAATCTGATTGATCATTAAGTGTGGTTTTTCTTTCAAGGATATTAAGGTAAACTGAGAAAGAAAGTGCAGTATAGTTTTCAAGTGAAGCTGAAATAATAATAACTTTTATACCTGTACTTTGAGCATCAGAAGTATTAAGAGTAAATGTATAATATTGACTATCTAAAGGATCAGAATAGAAAGTGATAGGGTCAAGTCCAATCCAACTATACGTTAGAAATGCGTTTTCTAAATAAAATCCAGCTTCAATTGAATATTTAACTGTAATGTTTACAAGTTCATTAAAATAATCTGTATATGTTTTATCTGATACTAGTAAACGTGTGTCATAATCATGTGCACTGATCGTTGTTGGCAATGCTTTTAATTTAACTAAATATATTATCGGGGTTGGATTGTCATATGTAGGGTGATACCCGTTTATTGCGACATCATAATATTCTTTATCATTTCCGGCAGAGAGTTGATCTGAATTAATCGTCACTGAAAAATTACCATTACTAACATATGTCATTTTCTTTGAGATCAATATTTCTTCTGAACCAGCCACCTTTATAGTCAAATAGCAACTTGCTGGAGGTTCTGAAACATAATCCCACGTTTGCCAGTTATCTGTAGTGGATGTAAAATCTGCCCAGAAACTTATAGTTTCGCCCCAGTATGCTTCACCTGTCCCATCTGTTAAATTGAATGATGTATCATAATTAGTAATATTTACTCCTGTTCCTTCTAATCTAAGGTTAAATGTAATTGAGGAATCGCCATACAAGGTATAATTATATTCATATATTTTAGTGGTTCCTGGGATCCACTGTGGAGGGTCTACATATGTTATATTAAAAGGAGCATCAGTCATATTGGCAACATCTATAGAGAAATTATATTTTCGCCCTATCAAAAACCAGAATGGTGTTTCATAATCATTTTTTGGACTATATGCATATCCATCTCTGTCGTTAAATGAGGACAAATTGACTAATGATTGTCCGGTTAAATCATCGATTACTTTGATTGTAACACTCCGAGGATCTCCCTCCGGGGATTCTGCACTTCCGTAATTTTCTATTACTCGGATGTTTAACATTGCTAAAGCTGTTCTATTATATATATTACAGGTTTCTATTAAATCAACCGTAATTACCCCATCACATGGTTCAGTAGAATTAAATCCATTAACTTCTATTAATAATCCATATACATCATAATTATCGTTTCTTAGATTCTCATTGTCTATATGTGCGATATCTAGTTCGATAAAATCATCTATATCACTTGTGGTATATGATTCAGCATAAATAAGATTGCCATCAGTTGTATTATCCTTATCTATATAATAAATAGAGATATCAGTAAGATATGTCTTCATATTCGATAATGTAATATTAGCTTTAATTATCCTTTTATTCTCTAGATCAGTCCTAGACCCGTTTGTATAGAACCGTTCGCTAACTGCATAAGTAGGAAAACTACCAATATTAGTTTCATTTACATTTATAGTATGATGTCTAAATTTTACATTATCTTTAGCGTAATTACTCCTGTATATATAGCTTTCATTCAATGATGTAGGACTAAAATCACCATAGTCATCATTATTATAATAAACTTTATAATAATAACTTGATTGATTAAGCCATCGAAATGTTGCTTTACCGTTGGTATCAAGAGTTAAAGTATCTAATAAAATCCCACCTAAACTATCGTTTATTTCAATATAACCGTAAGTTAATGGAATCCCATCCCAATCCACAATTTCAAAATCTATTGTCCATATATTTGTATAAACATCTTGAGTATAAGAAATTCCATTGAAATAAAATGGACCTTCTCCAGAATCATAGCTATTAAAAACTTCTTCTTCCAAAGATCCTAACGTATAATTAACAGAAATATTATAATAACCATTAGGTATATCATTGAAAGTAATTCTCCCGTTAGAAGTTGTTCCGTTCGCAACGTTATATTCGGGTGATCCCTTCTCATAAGTATTATC
The DNA here is from genome assembly GCA_019057975.1 of Promethearchaeota archaeon. The sequence goes on from JAHLWJ010000046.1 coordinate 18,407, forward strand.
AACAATCATTACTTCTGCTGTAGGAACACTCCTTCCATCAACATCTTTTACTATTATTTCAACCGATGATATTTGAGCTTGTAATTCTTGGATTTCTGCTGATATTGTGTAGTTAAACCTTACGTCATCTACTTGAAAAAATCCTGATTTTATCGTTTGAGTAGTGCCATCTTCTGTACCCCACATACCAAATTCTATGAATATTTCTTCACCCATATAATCAGTAACATCAATCTCTAAAGAACCAGTTAAATCTCCATCTGAACTCGAATCTGATCTTGTATCCATACTCGGGTCTATTTCAAAATGTTCCTTTAATTCAGTATGATATAACAATTTTTTTTTATTTGGTGAAATATAAGCATATCCTCCATAGGTCTCCACCCAACTATCATAGCCACTTCCAATATTTTCATGCAAATCGACATCAGCGGTATATTTAGAATCTGATCCATTACAAATCCTTAAAAAATATCCATCTTCAGAAATGCCAATACCTCCCTCTTCATCTTCAAAAAACCAAGTTCTTACATTGCGATTAACATTCACACTAATGGTTCCTCCTTCTATTATTGGAACTTTAAAAGGATAAGAATAAAACGTTCCTACATAATCACGACATGCTGCTTGAGGGAGGAAAGAGCCCTTGCCACCCCACTTATATGCATAATCACCAGATTCTACTCTTTCAGCCATGGAAATATCATCTATATGGACTAGATTATTTTCAAAATTATCATAGCTGTCCCCTGAATAATTGAAGGCTTCCCTGCTGATACTTATATCTTTAATTTGGTCAACTTGATCATGCGAAAAAGTCCATCCATAAGGATCAAAATATTGAGCAGTACTATTATCTAATTCAAAATCCCCGTTTTTAATCCAACCAAAACTATCTAAAATTCCGGAAGCTTCATTACTTCCAACAGTTTTATTGAAGTACATGTAAGTATCGTATTCAGTCGTGCTTTTTGAAATGTTAGTGTCAAAATATACCGTTGCTAAACCTGGTGAGGGATAATCTTTTACAACATAATACTTACGCTCAATTCCATTTTCCACTATTCTTATATCGTCTAAACTCGACTGGATTTTCCCTGCTAATTCTATGTAATTAAAACTAACAGATATTCCATAATCCGTAAAATTGAAATTATTTGTGTTTGTGATTTCTAATAATTTTCGATACCCAAAAGAAGTATCCCACCAGGTATCGTTGCCTAAAACACTTGGTTTTAAATCTTCGATAATATTAAATTCATTATCTTTTTTACTATCTTCACTTAAATTCTCTGAAATGTCTGTAAAATTAGAAAGATTCATCAAATATGCTGGAAAAAGCATCACCAGTAATATTATAAATAGGAATGATACCTTTTTTAATCGAACTTTATGTTTATTTAGTATTTTCATAAAATCATCTATTTAAATTGAAATTTTTTATAATAAATTTTTAAAGATATTATAACAGAAGTCAAATAAAATATTATGCTTAATGATA
>JAHLWJ010000002.1 GCA_019057975.1 Promethearchaeota archaeon
TGATTATTTGGTAATTAAGTTTCTTTGATTACTTTAATGGATCGATACCTTTTTTTAAAAATTGTTTTGTCGTGTATTTTATGGGGCTATACTCAAATTTATCACTTGATGTACTATTAATGATAACGAAATTAGGCATTATAGGGTAACTTTATAATAAAGTTGTTTTACTAATTTAGAGTCATAAAACACCGATAATAAAACTTTAGAAATATTTAAAAAGTGAGACAAAATTAAGAAGTCAAAAATATTGATAATTGATGATGCAACATTCGTAAGAAATAGAATAAAAAAAATTATTGGGAAAATGGATTTTGCTGAAGTTATCGGGGAAGCTTCTGATGGAGAAAATGCTGTAACATTATATAAAGATTTAAAGCCAGACTTAGTAACCATGGATTTAGTTATGCCTAATTATGACGGTCTTCAAGCGATTGAAGAAATAATGAAATTTGATAAATCCGCAAATATAATTGTTGTTAGTGTGATGGGACAAGAATTATCTATTATAGAAGCTACTGAATTGGGAGCAAAAGACTATATTAAAAAGCCGTTCAAAGATGATGATGTTTACGCCATAATTGAACGATTATTAAAAAATAATTAGAATTAATCTTCTTCTGGTATTGTATATCTTCTTGATATTTTTGTATTATACTTCCAATAATTTATTTAAGATTAGTGGCATCGAATAGACATCATAATAATTGTGTTCTATGCACTCTTTAATTAATCCAATGTATCTATTAGGATTTTTTTGATATTTTTTATAACACACAGGCACCATACTACTTGGAAGCTCATTTTGCCTTCGCAATTTTAACAATTGCTCTTCAATGTTTGTAAGTGTATATCTTTCAAACATTCCTTTAAATCTTCGGCGGCAAATGTGATAAAGATCAATGTGATGAAATTTTGTATTGCTAATTTCATAAGGAGCATCTTCTTCAGAGATCATGGGATTTTCATCAAAATAATATAGTAAACGATTAGCTATGTAAGGTATATCAAATCGTTTTCCATTATATGAGACAAAACATTTAAAACTAGGAAGAATTTTCGTTTTTAGATGCTCACAAATAGCTATTTCCTCTTCTAAACTACGTGCAAAAAAAAGGTGTATTTCGTATTTTTGATTTTTGAAAAAACCAATTCCTACAATAATTATGGCATTATTATACAACCCTAACGTTTCAATATCAAGAAAGAGTAAATCTCCAATGTTAAAACAAAAACCAACATCTAAGTCATCAATGTACCTATTTTTCTTAAGACTTTCATAATCTTTTTTCTTTATTAATTCCAAAATGTAATTAGCAGACTCCCAGTATCTCAAATTTAAAAATCTCAAGTCTTTTAGTGTTTTTATTCCTCTACCTTTTAACCTATTTTCTATAAATTCCCCAATGTAATGGACTGTTTTTAGGTTATATAACAACTTTTTTCTAGTTTGATAAAGCTTTAAATCGCAAGGAAAGTTATCTTCTTGCCAAATTAATTCCATGAATTCTCCCATTTCATTGGTAATAATATGATAATTTTCTTGATATATTTCTTCTAATTTCTTCCCTCGATATTGATCGACTAAATGGGTGATATCAAAGCTTTGAGTGTCGTAAGAAACCATTATCTATAATAATTAGGCCAATTTATTTAATAATTAATTCTCTCAAGATTTATAATAAAACTGAAATAGAGTTAGAATATAGAAGTTTAATATTTATAGAAATTTTATGCAATTCTCAAGAGACGATCATTAATAGTCTATTTTCGGAATAATATCCTCAACTTCTCTTCTGGTAGGTTTATGTTTAAAGAATCTTCGGGATTCACTATCCTCTAAAACATAATTAGAGCCTCCTCCGTGAAGCATACAATAGGGATCTAACAAACCTATTTCGTTAGCATATTGACGGGTGAATCCGCGTCCTCCTAGGGTTCTGAAGCAATGGATGGCACTCTCAAATCCTAATTCAGTAGAGCTAATTTTTAATCCCATAGCATTAGCAGCCATTAATTTAGAACTTCCTAATTCTGGATGCTCATCCATTTGTCTTGCATATTGGATTAATGCTGAAAACATTAGATTTAGTTCTCGGATTTTTTTAGAAATAGGAAATCGAATAACTTGATATTGGTGTAGTCTTTTTTCAAATTGCATACGCTGAAGAGCATAAGCATGAGAATAAAGGAGTTTTTTCATTGCATCTCCAAGCGCTTCAGCGCTAATGACTAATCTCTCCTCAGTTAATTGGTGAAATGCAATATCAAGTCCATGACCGTGAAGCATATTTTCTTTTGGGAGCTCTACTCTATCAAAAATCAAGCGACTTACAAAAGCATCTGTCATTCCATATGTTCTTACTCTAGTACTTCTAAAATTCCTTAATTTCTGATGTTCAGTATCAACGATTACAGCAGCTAATTGTCCATTATCCAATCGCCCATAGAGAACCATAAAATCAGCGATCATCCCGTTTGTAATAAACAATTTCTTGCCTTTTGCAATTAATTTATTATCCCTTTCATGTAATCTCAGTTCCATACTAAAAATATCTGATCCTGCATTAAATTCTGTCATAGCTGAAGCACCAATTTGACCATCTTTAGCAACAGGTACTAAAAATCGTTCTTTTTGTGCCTCATCAGAAGCATAATTTACCGGGTTGCAATAAAGTGTACCTCCCGATAATCTTCCCATTTCGATACTGTAGTTCCCAGCTATATATTTTTCACTATATTCGCTCCATCGACCCCCACATATTGCAAAGGCTATAAGAGCATTTCTGGTAATTCTGCCAACTTCATAATTCTCAGTATTAAGTACTGTAGAGTAATATCCTTTCTCTGCTAATTTTCTCATGATCCCAATTACTATTTCCCTCTTCTTGTCTTGGGTTGGTTCCTCTACATAATAATTAAGATTCTCTAGTTTTCTTAGCTCAGGATCGAGTTCTTTTTCCATAAAATCATATAAATCGGCCAAAAATTCCTTTTCTTTTGCATTCAAAACAGGATTGCTCAATAAATCCAATTCAGGAACATATCGTTGGATTCGGATGGGTTCAAACTCAGAAATTCTCGTATCCATAATTTATCATCTAACTATTTGTAAAATTAATGAAATTTTTACAATATTATTTAAATTTGAATTTAAAATAAACATTTACCTTGAATAATATATTCTTTAAATAACAGATAAGTTCATTCAAAAAGTAAATTAGAAGATTCTCCTTTTTTTAAAAATAGGATTTTTTTCCCACTATAATTCAATTGTTTTAATTAGAAATCTTTTAATCAAAATAAAACATAACAATAAAATATCAAATTTAGAGGAAAACAAAATTAAACAAATATCGAAATTCTAAGAAGTGAAAGTAATATGATTAAATTTAGCGAAAAGCAATTAAGAATACCCAAATTAATGCGACCGGTGTATTTAGCTACAGTTGGAATGTCAAAATTTGATCGTGCATTTCCTGAAACTCGAACTGAGGAATTATGTGTTGAAGCATTGACAGCAGCAGCAGATTTCGTTAAAATGACTCCTACCGAACTGAAACAATATATTCACACTTGTTATTATGGTCATTTTGCTGACCATTTTGGAGATCAACTACTTGGAGAAGCAGTAATTCATGATAGACTTGGGTTGGATCCACTAGGAAATATAGGTGTGAAGACGGGGGGAGCCACGGGTGGTTCTGCTATGTGGGAAGCTGTGAAAGCTGTTGCTTCTGGATATAGTGATTGTACTCTGGCATTAGGATGGGAGAGGATGGATGAAGTACCAACAGATGAGGGTAATCATCTTATTTCAGCAGCAGCAGATAAGGATTGGGAAACTCCTCTTGGACATATTTATACAGGTTATTATGCGGTCATGGCTCAGAGATATTGGAAAATCTTTGGTAAGGAGGAAGAGTCGTTTCGTAAAACTATGGCAGAAATAGCAGTTAAAAATCGAGGATATGCTAGAATGAATCCCCATGCTCAAGGACCGATGAAGATTACTGTAGAGGATGTGGTTAATTCTCCTATAGTTGCATATCCTCTTCGTGCTTTAGACTGTTGCTTAATGAGCGTTGGTTCTGCGTGCGGAATAGTTTGTGATGAAAAGACGGCTTATGAAATTACAGACAAACCACTAAGGATTTACATTGCAGCGGGGAGCCATACTCTAAGAGTGGCAGATCGTCGTGATATGAAAATACCACTATTACCTAATGAAACAAAAGGACAATACGACAATTTAGGGAAAAGATTTCCAGGTGCAGATCGTTATCCTGGATTCACGAGTTTCTTGGCAGCTAGGATTTCTGCTTATTATGCTTACAATATGTCTGGTGTCGTAGATCCTAGTGAAGATCTTGATGTGGTCGAGCTTCATGATGCATTTACAATAAGTGATATTCAGACATATGAAGATATTGGGATAAGACCGTATGGAGAAGGAAGAAAATATATTGAAAGTGGAGATGCGTATGTTATTAACCCCAATACTAAGAAACCAGGAAAACTACCTAGCAATCCATGTGGAGGGTTAATAGGATGTATGCATGCTGTAGGAGCGACGGGTCTTATGCAAATAGCAGAGATAGGTTACCATATCTGGAATCGATGGGATGAAATTCATGAACCTGAGGAGAAATGGAAAGCTTTTAGAAGGGAAAAACCAAAAGATTGGGAGAGTTTACAAGTTAAAGGAGCAAAAAGAGGATTAGCTATAAGCCATGCTGGAGTAGGGTCTCACGTAACTTGTTCTATTTTAATGGATCCAAATTCTTTAATAAAGGAGGATTAATAATGGTGAAAAAAGATAATGAAAAAGGTTTTGTTGATATAATCAATGGTAGATATAAACCGAGAGGAGTGTTTCACATTCCGGAAGCAAATCAACCAATTTTTAATAAAGATACTGGAAAATTAGCAGGTGTAACAAACCCACGTGATATGACATATATACACACTTATGGTGGCGAAGCTATATTTTTTGAATCTCTTGGGAAAGGTAAACTCATGGCTTCAAGATGCGATAATGATAAATGCGATACAAAAGGCTCTATTTATGAACCTTTCAGAATTTTTTGCCCTGATTGTCTGAGAAGAGCAACACCTATTGATATATCCGATAAAGCTCGAAAAACCGCAACAATCCATTCTTTTATCGTAACTCATCGGTCTGGAGCTTTCAACACACTACCCATGCCCATAAAATTCATTAATGTTGAATTTGATGAAGAGGTTGTTACAATTCTTATGAGCGTTCTAGCAGTTGGAGAGCCTGAAACTGGGAAAAAAGTTGTTCCAATCTTTCGAACAAAAACTCCAACTTATACAATTATGGATTTAATGTTCGTCCTAGAAGGAACATCTGAATCTGAGTTACCTGAAGGATTTACTTTTTAGTTATTTTAAAATTTTTTTTTCTTTTTCTTTAATGTTATTGATTTCCTTTAAACAAATTCTTATTTATAGAGTGATTTTACTCTTGAAAAAGACAGCAACGTTAATTGGATGAAAGAATAAATATAAAAAGTAATTTTTAGTGAATCTATAAATACGCTCAACCTATTGTAGCAAATTGAAAATTTTACGCGTCTCATCTGGTGTTGCTACTTCTCTTCCTGCTAGTTTTGCCACTTTTGCAGCCCATTCTACTTGTTCCCATGAGCCTTTAGCTAACCGACCATCTGGGACGCGAATATTATCTTCTAATCCTACTCGTATGTGTCCTCCCATTGCTGCTGCGCATAAACCTGCCCTAAATTGATCTTTTGCTACACCACATACACTCCATGAACATCCAGAAGGCATCAAATTGAGAAAACCTGCTAAATTTTGGTAAGAAAAAGGAACGCCTCCCAATGTTCCAAATACAAATTGGAAATGAAGAGGTTGCTCAAATAATCCTTCTTGTTTGTTAAGAAATAACATATTATACAACCCTCCAAAATCATATACTTCTAGTTCCGGTTTTGTTTTAGCTTCTTTCATTGCTTTAGCAAGAGTTTGAATTATATGAAAAGTGTTTCTAAATACCCCATCTGCATTTGCAAGAATTTCCCCAGTTTTAAAATTACCTATACCAAAATTCATTGAATTTGTATTTAAAGAAGATATTAATGGTTTAAATGTCTGCGTAGGAGCAACTCTTTGTTCGAGCGTCATGCCTACTGAACTAGTTATATTTATTATGATCTCGGGAGCTTTTTCATGAATATTATCTATGACTGCTTTTATTCTTTCTAAATCCGGCGTAGGATATCCTGTTGCAGGATCTCTTGCGTGGATATGAACTGTTGATGCACCTGCATCCAAACATTTTTTAGCCTCATCTCCAAACTCTTCAGGTGTATATGGGACAGCAGGATTCTGTTCTTTTCTAGTCATAGATCCCGCAAGAGCAGCACTTATTACCAATTTTGATGAGTAATCTTCTGACATATTTTAAACACAGATTATTATAGTTTTGTTAATTTATTTTGCTTTAAATTTAGTTTTTTTCATTATTTTATCTAAAGTTTTTAATGAAGATTTTAAAACTAAATTAATGAATATTGGATGGCAATCCAGTTAACTTTTTTAAATTGCTACAACAAAATTAGATCATTAAAAATATATTTATATAAATTTAAGTTAAAGTGGTTATATTTATGAAATTACTTGAAGGAAAGAATTCTTTAGTAACAGGAGGTGGGCGAGGTATTGGAAAAGAAGTTGCCCTTGATCTAGCCAATAATGGGGCAAATGTTGCTGTAGCATCTCGAACCAGTGTAGAATTGAATCAAGTGGTTGAAGAAATTGAAAAATATGGTACCAAAGGACTCGCGATATCTGCTGATTTATCTACTTTAGAAGGTGTTAGGGAATGTGCTAAAACTTATTTTGAAAACTTTAATAAGATTGATATATTGATAAATAACGCAGGGATGACACATGTTTCTTCTGTGGTTGATTTCCCTATTGAAGAAGCACAAAAATTGTTTAATCTCAATGTTGTAGGTTATTATGCATTAATAAAGGAAATTCTACCAAAAATGATTGAACAAAAAAGCGGGAGCATAGTTATGACGTCTTCTGTTAATGGAAATATTTATTTTCCTCCAAACAAGGTCGCATATTCTATTTCTAAAGCAGCTGTATCTGCTATGGGAAGATGCTTGAGTTTAGAATTAAAACCTTATAATATTAATGTCAATGTTGTTACACCCGCAGGTGTAGAAACTAAAATGGCAGAAGATTTAAGAAAATGGGGTCAACAAATGCCTATAACAGTTCCACCAGATTTTATATCTCCAGCTTACTTGTTTCTCGCAAGTGATTTGGCGGTGAAAAAGTACAAAGGTAAAGTCTTAGAACTACATATAATATGTGATTTTTTACCAATACTTCGTGGAGCAATCGGAGAAAAAGAGATTGAACTAAAAGAACTAAAGATATTAGCTACTGAAAAACTAAAAAAAAATCAGTTACAAGTTTTTAAAAAAAATTCAGAGTTAATTGACTTTATGCTCAAATATAAAAGATAATTTAAATAAACTCCTTTATTAATTTTTTTTCTATTGTTTTATTCATTATTTCGATAGCTTTCATTTTCAAATTAATGTTTTATATATATACATCATAATAATTATCACACAATTGAATCTCAATAAAAGGTAAATTGTTAAATTATGTCTGAAAAAATAATAATCGCTAATAAAGGGCCTGTAAGAGCGGAATTTGCATTTTGGGTTGGTCAATACATGGATAAATTTTATGATGCACTTGAGAACAAGGAGTTAATAGGAAATAAATGCCCGAAATGTGGAGATGTTTTTGTACCACCTAGGAAATATTGTGGGAAATGTAATGAAAAGATAGATATTGATAAAAATTGGGTAGCCCTGCCAAATACGGGAACTCTACAAAATTACACAATAACTCATTATAAAGTTAATGATAGATCTAGCAGAAAAGTGAAAAAACCTCAGATTTTGGGCATGGTACAAATTGAAGGAAGTAATACAGCGATAATCTATCGATTACTAAATATAGTACCTGAAGAACTGCGGATTGGAATGAAATTTAAAATTGAATGGGAAGAAAAAACTAAAGGAGACCCTTCAGATATCAAGGGCTTTATGAAAATATGAAAGGTGATAAAAAAAATGGAAAAAGTAGGTATTGTAGGATATAATCAAGTCAAATTATATTCAGATGCAAATTATGGACGTTATGAAATGATTTTTGAAGCTGTCCGAGGTGCAATTGATAAAGCTGGTTTAAAGAAAAAAGATATAACTACCGTTATTTCTTGCACAAATGATTATTATGATGGTCGAACTATTTCAAATTGTTTTACAGTGGATGTTGGAGGATCATACTTAACAGATGAAAGTAAAGTAGAAATGGATGGTGCTCATGCTGTTCTATATGGATTAATGAGAGTATTATCAGGTAATCATAAATTAGCTGTCGTTTGGGGGGGAAGCATGGCCTCATGTTTTCCATACCATTCTGCTCGATTGTATGAAACAGATCCGACATGGGAACGCCCATTAGCTTATGTGAACGATATCACTTCTGCAGGGTTTCAGATGAGAGCATATATGGAGAAGTATGGGGTTAGCGTTGATGATATTGCTAAAGTGTCTGTGAAAAATAGGAAAAATGCAGCAAAAAATCCATTAGCCTTAGAAGAAGCTCAAAATGCTAATATTACAGTAAAAGATATATTAGAATCAGAAATTTATGCTGATCCAGTAACAGAATTAATGGTAGCACAACCTTGCGATGGTATTGCAGCTTTACTATTAGCTCCTGAGAAACAAGCTCTAAAAATAACAAATAATCCCGTTTGGATTACAGGTGTAGGGTATAGTCAAGATACCTATTATCTTGGTGATAGAGATTTATCAACTTGCAAATCTATGGAAATGGCTGGTAAAATGGCATTTGAAACTGCTGGAATTAAGAATCCAAAGGAAGAGATTGATGTTGCTGAATTTTTTGAAGCTTATGCTCATGAAGAATTGATATTTGCTGAAGCACTAGGATTTGCTGATAAAGGGAAAGGTGCTAGTATAGAATCCGAAATAAATGGAAATTTGCCAATAAATCCTTCTGGAGGGGCAATAGGAGGGAATCCTCCATGTGCAACCGGAATAATAAGAATAATTGAAGCCGTTAAACAACTCACGGGAGAAGCTAATGGATATCAAGTTAAAGGAGTTAAAAAAGCTATTGCATCCGGACAAATAGGGATGTGTGCACAAAATAATATACTATATGTATTGGAGGGGAGTAATTAAAATGGGAAGACAAGTTGCTATAGTTTCAGCTGGTTTTACTGAACATGCTTCAAAACGATCTGATGTAAATATGCCAGAATTAATAAGTGAAGCAATAGAAGATTGCTTAAAGAAAGTTCCAAGTATAAGTTTTGAAGATATTGATGCTTATGTAAATGGTAACATGCCTGCATTTGAAGGGGCAAATATTCCTGAATTATGGATGACAGACTGGATGGGTGCACGAAATAAGCCTTTAATGCGAGTTACAACAGGAGGTACTACGGGAGGCACGGTCGCGATTGCGGGGTATTATTCGGTTGCGGCAGGATTACCTGGAATAGATACTGTTCTTGCTATTGGTTTTGAACAACAAAGTCAGGGCAACACCGCTACTGGCCTAGCTAGTGTAGCATACGGTGAAATTACTGTATATAATACACTGGGAATTACATATGAACGTTTAACTCGTATTCTATCTGCCGGTGCTGCAATTGGTGTAGCTTCCTATCAAGCTACTAACTATATGCACAAATCAAAAATAACGGAAGAGGATCTAGCAAGGGTTGTCGTCCAAAATAGACGCAATGCAGCAAAAACATGGTGGGCTCATTTGAAAATGCCAGATCTTACAATTGAGCAAGTTTTAGACACACCTTATATTTCGTATCCATTAAGATATGGGATGGTTTGTCCGGCTAGCGATGGTGCATGTGCGGTTTTATTTACAACAGAAGAAAAAGCTAAAGATATGTGCGATATTCCTGTTTATGTAAATGGTGTATCCAGTATTGCCCATGAGTCTGCTGTTCTTGGTTATAGTTGTAGTGGCTCAGGACAAATAGATCCCTCAGAACAACTGGGGGCAATGAAGTCTTCTGAATTAGCTTACTCTCAGGCAGGAATCTCATTTCCTAGAAAAGAAATTGACTACGCTGAAGTTTATTCTCCGTTCCCTAATCAAGAATTAATGTGGGTTGAAAAGCTTGGATTATTCGAAGAGACTACGGCTCCACAGATGTATAAAAATGGGGTTACTTCATTAAAAGGTGAATTGCCAATATGCTGTTCTGGAGGTGTCAATTCAACAAACGCCATTGGAGCTTCTGCCTTAGAAAGACCCGCTGAAGCCGCACTCCAAATAATGGGGAAAGCTAGTAATCAAGTTCCAAAAACGGTACATACTGCTATTGGTCATGGATGGGGGGGAAGTCTTAATTTATGTACAATGATGGTAATGTCAGATGAACCGAAAAGAAAATTTAAATAACTAATTTTACCAATTTTTTTTAAGATTTACCCAAATCTTAATTAACAAAATTCAAATTTTATCCTACAAATTTTTATAGGCAAAAAATGTTTGATTTTTTTTTTTTCTTTAAATAAATGAATAAAAATTAGATAGGTAAGGAAAAAAATTATGATATTATTATGAGAAAATATTATGGTACATTATTCTAATGATCCCTATTTGGAGGAAGAATTAGAGGATAATTTTATTGAATGGTATGAAATCGAGGGCATAAGGAAAATTAAAGAACTTTCACGCCAGCTCCGAACGGTATTTAATTGTAAGTCAGAAGTAATTAAATATAGGTATCGTTCCACTCTTACTCCTACCGTAAATCATGCAAGCACTACATTTTTAAGTCAAAAACAAAAATTTGAGGCATTAACTCACGAATTCATAGAGTTGCTAAAAAAAATCAATGACACCAATCAGACACTCGAACAAGGGATTCGAAATCTGTTTTTTCTCGATTATACAACACGATTAATTAAGCTATCAAAAATATCCGAGCAGTTGTTCATCCTAATTCACTATTTTTCAGAAGAAAGCCTTCACCGACATCCAAAATTCCTTAGATTTATCATGATATTAGCACAAGATATTTGTTTGGTGAAAAAATGCTTGTACGCTCAATCCAGTGAATTCTTTGAGGAGCTTGGAACAAACTATAATAATTTAGAAAAAGAACTCACTCTTTTAATTCCTAATCAAATATCATTTCATAAGGTTATGAAAGAAAAAAAACTCGAGGAGCGTCTTACATCATGAAAGTATATACTGATGTCTCGCGGAAAACCGTAGGAGAAGATCGCATCGCGATTTGCCCAATATTCGGATGCGAATCAATTAAACGAGTAAAACCGCTTAAAATTGGGTTTTTGGGTTTTGGAAAATATCCAAAATGTAAGAAACATCATGTTGCTTTGGTTTATATAGATGAGAAAATTGGAGATTTCGTAGATGGTGCCTTAGCATGCTTGTTTGATAAAGCGGGACTCCCACCAAGCGATTTGCTCGATTGTGTAAAATCGAAACAACCTGAAGAATTAAATTCTTTTATACGGGGATGGGTGAATTGTATCACTATCGGGAGGGGGGCTCCTATTGTTTCACATTATTTGGATGCGATTTCTAGTGCTTACCTTAAGCAACTGACCAAGAAACAAGTGAATGCCCTCAAAATAAATGGAAATTTGAAGAAAAAATCTCTCTACCAATCAGTAAGGAATGGAATGAGCGAAATCACCAACCAATATACCAGACTTCTCAAACACATTCGAGTTCATTCCGAAATTATTAATGAATATAAAAACTTTAAACCATTTTCTATAAGTCTCCGAAATTTATTGATGGATTGGCAAAAAAGTGTTTTAGATCAGAATAAGATGATAAAATCTTCAGAAATTAAAAACCAAATGTCTTTGAAAGAAATAAAATTTCACTATGACCAAATCCTAAATGTGGGTACATGCCGATGTCTGCTCGGGCTAAATCCTGAAAGTAGAGAGGTCAAGAAAGCAAAAATAACTGCGTTTGGCCGGTTTTCTGCTTATTATGAATTTTATACTGAAGGTTTGACTCTGAAGTTTACAAAATCCAAAATTATTAACATTTACTCAGAAAGCAAGTTTAATTTAGAAAATTTTAAAGAAGAAAATGAACCTCTAATGTTTCATAATAAAAATAAAGAAAAAAAAAGCTGTAATTCAATAATAAATGAAAAAGATGACTTTGATATTAGAGAAGGGTCTAATTCAGAAGATTTAGAAAAGATAAAAGATTATCTCAAAAATGTTAATTGGGGACAAATATCTGATAATTGGATAATTCAAGTAAAAGGACTTGGAAAAATTACATTAAATCCTTATAAATATTGTTCAAAAAAAAATCCGTTATATATGCATGAAAAATGGTTAGAGTGGGTTTACACTAATGAAGATTTACACTTAAGTGATCGTACAATAGCAAAAATAAGCGGATTGAAAAATCATAAATCAATACAATACTGGCGTGGTAAATTCAATATTCAAACAAGGGAAGAAAGTGGATATTATCTTATTCCAGAAGGATATATTGACCTATATATGCCAAAAGGGTATAAACATCCGGTATTAAATCCATTCGGAAATAGAAGGATCACACGAAGGGAACATATTGTTAAGATGGAAAAACAATTAATGAATTCACTGACACCAAAAGAATTAGCTCTTCACCCTTGTTTAGTTGGTGATGATGGTGGGAATTTTTACATTAAAACCGGAAGCGTGGTCCATCACATTAACTACAGGAAACAGGATAATGATATAGAAAATTTATGGTTATATAAGGGTCATAGTGAACATAATAAGAATAATATTAATAAATGTTTTAGTGGACTAATCAAGTTAGGTCAAATAGTATTTTCTAGAGCTGATAATCAATATTATTTGGATAAGCAATTTGATTATAGAAAATTAAAACGCGATCAAGTAGGAGGAATAATAAAACCAGTTGAGTTTTTTCGGTATGAGGATATTGATATAGTGAGAGAATTAATCAAAAAAATTGATTGGTCAGATATGAAATGGACAATTGAAGTTCAAACTAATAAAATTTCAACAAGAATAATACACCTAAATCCCTATAATGACAGTTCTGAGGAAAATCCTTTATACCGACATAAAGGTTGGGTAGAACGTATTATTGGTGATTCAAGATTTAACCTAACAGACTCAAGACTAGCAGAGTTATGTAGAATTTCGGTAAATACTGCGTATCGTTGGCGTGGGAAGATACATAAAATTCCAGTGGAAAGTTGGGGTTTCAAAAGATATTTACATACAATGAAAAACCGAACCCAGGTGTGGATAAAAGTATTAAAAAGTTATGGAAATCCTTTTGCAATAAAAAAAGTAGGATTTAATTACATGCTGGAACACCGCTATTTAATGGAACAGGAGTTGACACGACAACCAAAAAAATATCACAAATATCTTGTAAATGGTAAGTATTTAAAACCAGAATGCAGGGTCCATCATATCAATCTTGATTCATTAGATAATAGAATACAAAATATTCATCCTAGTATAAATAATTCTGAGCATAAGAAGATACATTCTTCATTATTCGATCTTATTAATGCTTTACTGAAGAAAAAATTAATTCTTTTTAAAAATGGAATTTACATTTTAAATTATTAGAACAATAATCTTTATTTAATATTAAAAGATTCACTTTTCATAGAATCAGGAATTTATCAATTTATTAAAAATTGCTTCTAATTATTACTTCTAAATATAAATGAGGAACTTGAATTCCAGAGGTGAAATAATATTTCAAAACGAACGCAAAGGAAATCTTTAGATTATGTTAAGAAGGATTATGTGAAAACAAGAACAATGCCTGGTAACTGGTATTTATCTAGTTATACATATAAATTTAACCTTACACATATGCAACCCTTTTTAAAGAAGCTGAAAGAAAAAAAATTAGTGGGGTTAAAATGCTCAGGGTGTAATAGAGTATTTTTTCCACCAAGACTAGTATGTGGAAAATGTTTAATAAAACCTGATCAATGGGTTGATCTAAGAGATACGGGTGAAGTTTCCACTTTTTCAATTGCCTATTTAAAAGATCCAAATACAGGTGAAGTTCAAGAAAAACCATCGGTATTGATTCGTCAAGACGGAGCAGATACAACTTATATGGTTGAATTAAATCCTGAAATTAATTATAAGGATACATATATTGGAATGCCTGTAAAAGTACACTGGAATGAAGATCTTAAGGGAAATTTAGCTGATATTGAATATTATGATTTAGTAGAAGATAATGCAAGAGATTTAGATTTACATAAAGAGTAACTTTACTATAAACTAAATCTTACCTTTTTTTTAATCTATTTAAGTTTTCTACAGATTTTGTAAAACTTTTCCAATTGTTTCTATGCTGGATTGAATATCATCCTCTTGAATCCCATAATGGGTTACAAAACGTATTTTTTCTTTGCTTATATTAAACGCTAAGACCCCTTCCTTTCCTAACTCTGAAATTATTTTAAAAATTCTAACTTTATTCAGAAATTCAACAATAACAATATTGGTATCGGGGTCATGGATTTTTATGGGGAATCCAAATCCCTTCAATCCTTCAGCAAATATTTTAGCATTTTTATGATCCTCTTCTAGTCTTCTAATCCATTTAGGTTCAAGTGCTACTAACCCAAAAGCGGCGATTATCCCTGCTTGTCGCATGCCACCTCCAACCATTTTACGAAATTTCCGCGCTTTTGAAACAAACTCTTTAGAGCCAGCGACGATAGAACCTACTGGGCACGACAAACCCTTTGATAAACAAAACATCACACTATCCACATGTTTACTAAACTCTGTTACCGGTATGTTTAATCCTACAGCAGCATTAAAAATTCTCGCACCATCTAAATGAAATTTCAATCCGTTTTTTTTAGCAAAATCTTTCAAACCTCTTAGGATTTCTGGCTTTACAATTGCCCCTCCATGAAAATTATGTGTATCCTCAGCACATATTAGAGTGGTTGCTGGTTCATGTATATCTTCTTTATCTCGAATTAAATCTTGGAGTTGCTCAATTGATGGAACTCCTCTTTTTGAAGAATAAGTACTTATCATCAAACCTCCAATACGAGCAGCACTTCCAACTTCATGCCCAATAATATGACTTTGTTCTTCTAATAAGATTTCATTTCCAGGATTAGTTTGTGAAAGAAGTGAAACTAGATTTCCTTGAGAACCCGAGGTTACTAATAAAGCTGCTTTTTTTCCTATAATCTTCGCTGCCTTATTTTCTAGTTCATTAACAGTAGGATCTTCTCCAAGAACATCGTCTCCGAGTTTAGAATTGTTCATTGATTTAACTGCTTCCCACATTTCTGGTGAAGGTTTAGTTACCGTATCAGAACGTAAATCGACAATTTTCATTGTTATCATAATTAAAAATTTTAAATTGTGATAATAAATCAAATAAATAATAAATAGTTTGAAAAAAGAATTAAATTAAGTTAAATAATGTATGTTTTTAACACATTTGCCAGCTATCGGACCAAAAAAATAATAGTTAGGAAATCTTGAATACCAGTTATCCAAACCACGTTTCAATTAAGTTATAAATTGTCCCGTTTTGATAGGCTTCAGAGATAACCTTGTTAATTACGTACAGTAGTTCTGGTTCCCCATATTTGCACCATAACGCTAAATGGTCAGTTGGTGTACCGAAGATAATTTTGAGGACATATATTTCATTATAAACGGTAAAGATTGGCTCATCTACGTATGCTGCATCAATAGCACCAACATCTAACCCTACGATTAAGGAATCGGCACTAGGGTAGATTATAAGGTCTTCACCAACAGTCATGCCTAGATCTTCTAACTCCTGTTGCATTATAGTCCCTGATTGAACACCAACAGTATAAGATGTAAGGTTATCTAAACTTTCAATTATAAGCACTGAATCGTTTCTAACTATAACAACTTGACTGAATGTCATGTAGGTTATGGAAGGTGCAAGTACTTCTGCGCGAAATGACGTATATGTCATCGCAGCTGCAACCATGTCAATAGTGTTTGCATTACAAGCAGAAATCAGTTGTGTGAAGTCTATATGAGTCATTACAAGATCAACACCAAGCTCAGCAGCAATCATCTGTGATAAATCGACGTCGAAACCTTCAATCTCGCCTGTATAAGGCCAAGTAAAATTCTCGAAAGGCGGGTAATCAGCAGCAGTCCCAACAATAAGTTCACCTCGTGCTTTAATCTGATCGAGTAGTGGTTCCAATTCCTCTGGGCAATCTGGACAATCTGGACAATCTGGACAATCCAGACAATCTGGACATTGTTCTTCTGGAATAAATAAAGGTATTAACCATCCAAGACCGAAGGCTATTCCTATAAAAGCAATTATCGCTATAATTTCAATTTCTCTTCTCAAATAATATTCAACTCTAAATTTTAATTTTTATATGTTTTTAATATTGGTATTTTTGGATTAATACTGATGGTTAATTATTTTATATGTTAGTATTTAAAAATTTCGATCTAAGGATAAAAAATTCAAATTATATATAATCCTAAAAGTTTGAAGATTTTCCAACAAGCTATAATATAAGAATCTTGTAAAGACTTTGTATAAGTAGCAGAACTGAAATCAATAATTTATAACATAGGTACTTTAACCATTTTTAAATATAACGATAATTTTAGTTATTAAAAAAAACTAATAAATTTCAAAAAATTTCATAAATACTAGAATTTGAAATATACTTCGCTTATTGATTTTCCAATTATTTCAATCTCTTCCAAATTTGCAGTGCCTAATTTCTTTTCAATCCCAAATTTTAAATATTTTACTTTATTTAACCCAAAGCCAATGATCTCACTACCAACTCGGTCAACAGCTACTGGATCTTCTCCAGCAATAATTAAATCCATTTGAATAGGTTGGCCTCCTAGTTCCCATCCATTTGAGCCAATTTCATTTTAGAACGCAACACAAACACTAAATCGGCTATCTTTTTGTGTAAATTAGAGTGCATAATACTTTTCGGATAAATCGTTCCCATCATGTTCTTCATACTTAATGTCGTTATAGCCATATTATGTGTCTTTAATGAGGGTACAGATATGATGCAGCTCGCGTCTAGTGCCGTTTTGGCAATGTTTACTCTTTTTAAAGATAAACGATTTGGTATTTCAATCTCATTTACAATCTCATCATTATTTAAATTCATAATTTTGATTCCATAGTCTTCTAACCGATAAACTTCATTTAATTTAAAGAATCTTTCTGATGTTCCAAAAGATCCTCCATCTGCAACGATTATTTTTTCTGGATTTATTTTAGATTCGTAAATAAGATAATCAACAATTCCTTCTAAAGTATCAGTCGAGGTCACATTTCCAGTACTAAAATGATCTGAAGTTACCCAATTTGGGTTTATTAATATTTTTTTTTCTGAGCTAGTAATAATATCCCTTAAGGGGATAAATTTGAGAACTCCTAAAACAACGTTTTGTGTCGTTTCATTAGATTTTCTTTTTATTACATATACTTCTGTTTTCATTTTTTTAAACAATTAAACGAGATATAAAGATTGAAATTGTGAATTATCAGAAGTAAATAAAAAAAATAAAAAAAAATTTAAAAGTTTTATCTATACTCAAACAATCTACAGCCCCGGAATCATTGTCCGCTTGTGGAGAATATCCAAACCTCTTGAAATAATTGTGATTGTAACTAGGAAGATAATAGCGATAACGACGTATGTAGTAAGTATAAAAAATGTCCTATGAGCGATTATATCTGCTTGATAAAATATTTCCTCTACCCCTCCAATAAAGTAGACAAGTACTGTATATTTCGGAAGATAAGCAGCCTCATTAGACCAAGCAGGAATAACACGGCGTAAAGCTTGCGGTAATACAATATTCTTAATACCTGACATACGAGACATACCCAACGATTGTGCAGCCTCTAATTGTCCAGTTCCAACAGAAATAATAGCTCCGCGAAAATATTCAGCTTGATAAGCTGCACTGTTGAGCCCCAACGTAATGATACCAATAAATATCGGGTAATCCATAAGTTTTAATGAGATATCCTTATCTAGGATTCTGAAGCTAGTTTCGAATATTGGAATCTCAGGGGTGATATTCAGAGCGTTTGGGAGAAAAAAAATGAAGAATAATTGTGCAAGTAAAGGTGTACCTCGTATAATCTCGATGTACAAAGTAGAAATCCGTGAAAGAATTATCCCTCCATACTGACGAAGTACACTAAGGATGAGACCAATACAAAAGCCCATCATAAGTGCCAATACATACATCCACATAGTTAACAAGAAACCTGATAACAATCTATCCCAATATTTTAGTATTGAAAAAAATTCTAAAATTGGATTAACTTGGAAAATCATTTATCTTCCTCCTTATCTGAGATCTTCAAAAGTTTATCGTGTCCCCCATATAAAATATCGAGCTGGTTCAAAAAAGTTTTTGCACGTTCAGATTTAGGAGAAGTGAAGAAATGTTGGGGAGTTCCAGTTTCTAAGATGACACCTTCACCGATGAAGATCATTTCTGATGCAACAGCTCTAGCGAATCCTAATTCGTGAGTAACGACTATCATTGTAGTACCTGATTTGGCAATATTTAACATAACTTGGAGTACTTCGCCAATTAACTCAGGATCCAATGCAGAAGTAGGTTCATCAAATAAAATCACATCCGGTTCCATAGCCAAGGCACGCGCGATACCTACACGTTGCTGTTGGCCACCTGATAATTGTGCGGGATAATGATCAGCCCATTCTGCCATCTTCACACTATTTAATGCCTCGAATGCCTTTTCGCGAGCCGTTACTTTTGATAAACCCTTCACTCGGCGAAGTCCGATACTTACGTTATCTAATGCTTTGAGATGGGTAAAAAGGTTAAAATGTTGGAATACCATACCAATTCTTGCTCGCATTGCATTAAGATTAATTCCTGGTTCCATAAAACTCTGTCCGCGAAGATACACCTCACCCTTATCTGGAGGATTTAACATATTAATGCAACGAAGCAATGTACTTTTACCAGAACCGCTTGGTCCAAAAATAACTTTAACTTCTTTCTCTGCCAATTCAAAAGAGATTCCCTTGAGGACTTCCAAATCCTCATATGACTTCCATACATCAACTACACGTAATACAGGTTCACTCATATTTAGCCACCTCCCATTCCCAACGTATTAAGTTTCTTTGTTTGGCGTTCACCAAACACCCTTGTCACAGGATAGGTAAATAGTAAATATACAATCGCAACAACGCCCATTGATAGTGAAAATAGTTCTAATGAACGTCCTCCCCAAATAGTAGCCGCTAATGTCATCTCAACAATTGTTCCGTAGTAACCAGCAAAGGATGAATCCTTAATTACCACCGCATATTCATTAGACCAGCTGGGTACTGCCAATCGTAAAGCCTGGGGCATTACAATATGTCGAAAAGCTTGGAATTCGCTCATCCCAAGCGCGCGTCCAGCCTCCATCTGCCCTGGATTTACAGATAAAATAGCACCTCTAAAAATCTGAGACTGATAGGCAGCGCTACGAAGCCCAAGTGCCAAAATTACTCCAGCGAGTAGTCTATCAGGCGGATCTAGATAATAAAATAATCCAGGCATCCCCGCGGAGAAGATTAAGATTAAAACAAGAAGTGGAATACCACGGAACAGCTTTTCGTATCCATTTGAAACCCATTCAAGTTCTTTAGCACCATAGACACGCATTAGTGCTAACGATATACCAATCAAAAAACCCGTAAGTAGGCTTATAGCGGTTATAAACAAAGTATAAAACAGCCCAAATTCAAGAATAAAAAATATAGCTTCAGAAATGTCTGGATAAATATAACCTAAAATAAGAGATATTACATAACCTAAAATGAGAACTATTCCAAAAAGAATAAGCTGAACGACAATAACAAACTGAACACTTTCTCCAAATTTCTTTTTATAAATTCTCATAACAATTAAAGTACCTATAAAAAGATCAATTAAAATGTAATTGTAATATTGTATCAGTAGATAGAAAAATAGATTTTCAGCAAGTAAAAAATTTATTAAAATACTGATTGGAATATTTATTAGTAGTAATAGTAAACTGACTATATATGCAGTCTTTAAAGAAGTATCCCATACCTCAGTAGGAGGCCTATCAATTTTCTTAGCATACCATCTCAGTAGAAATATACCAATTGGGAAGATAATTATTGAAATGGCAATTCCTATACCTACAAAATCTAATTCTGTTTGAAACAACATAGTTATCATCTGGTTATTGAATTTTTTCAAAAATTTCTGGATTATAATATAAGACTTGTAACCATTAATTTACTTACTTTAATTTGGAAAATTCGAAAAGTTTTATTTATTTTAAGATTTAAGAATGGTTTTAAAAAAAAAAATATTTGGTTTAGGATTTTCCAAAAAAAATCCTTAAAATAAACATAGGACAGACAGCAGAAATATATTAGGGTAAATCCTTCTTGATTTAGAATAATTTGGGGGAAATCTGGAACATCACTTACCCAAACCATGTATCTATTAAGATAAACATCGCTCCGGTGAGATAGGCTTCTAAAATGACTTCGTTTATAACGTATAGCAGTTCTGATTCTCCATGTCTAGTCCATAATGATAAAGGCTCAGTTCCTGAATCATAAATAATCCTGAGGTCTTCTGTTCGATTATAGTACTCAAAAGTTGCCTTATCTACATATGCTGCTACAACATTGTCATTAAGTAAATTTGTCATAAGGACTATAGCACTAGGATAAGCAGTAAAATCCATATTGGGAATATCTTCCAAATCCCATTGAAATACAGTACCTGATTGGCAGCCAATGTCACCAACCCCTATAAGTTCTGTTAAATTTGTAATTGCAGTGAGCCCAGAACTATCCTTAACCATGACAACATTGCTTGAATTAATATAGGTTATGGAGGGTGCAAGGCTTTCTGAACGTTCTGGAGTATATGTCATAGCGGCTGCAATCATGTCAATTGTGCCTGCCCTACAAGCAGAAATCAGTTGTGTGAAGTCTATATGAGTCATTACAAGATCAACACCAAGCTCATCAGCGATCAACTGTGATACATCAACATCGAAACCCTGGATCTCTCCAGTATAAGGCCAGGTGAAGTTCTCAAAGGGGGGATAATCCGCGCTTGTTCCTACAATCAATTCACCTCGGCTTATAATCTGATCTATTAACGGTTTATCCGATGGTTCTGTAAGAAGAGGAGGTATAACCCATCCAAGGCCGAAACCAATTGCTAAACCAGCTATTATCCCGATTATTGCAATTTCTCTTTTCATTTAAACATTACCTCTATTTTTATTTTATTCGATTTTATATAATTTTAATATAGGTATTTTTAGATAAATTCTACTTATGATATATTTCATAGTTCATATATAAAGATTTCGCTCTAAAGTTGTAAATTGTGAATTATCTTTAATCTTAAAATTCTTTTAACTCACTGACAAAATTTAGAACAAAACTCTTGAGAAGGTTTCATAATATTATTAGAACAGAAAAAGATGCTACAAGTAATAGTAATTTAACTGTATTTATTCCAAATAAGAAAAGGAATTATTAAAAAGATAACAAAAAATTTGAAAAGTCTTTAAGTTGTTTTTAAAACAATTGTTACAGCATTTTTGGCATTTAAAATTTCTTATTTTCTCGATCATTACTGCTTTTAAAATCCTATCGGTAGAGATTTTAAAATATGGGTATGATTTTAATTTCATATTGAAGCCTAATTAAAATTAATTAATTTTTAAATGAATTGGAAATTTAACAAAACATTAGATATAATAGTTTAAATTATGAGTAAAAAAAACAATCCAGTTATAATTGGTGCCGCACAGTTTACACAACGTAGAGACACCCCCCAGCCTCTTGACTCACTTAGTTTAATGGTAAAGACAGGGCAAAAGGCAATAGAAGATACACAAGCTAACAATATCGTTGATTATATAGATGCAATTTATATGGTAAATATCAGTTCATGGTCATATGAAGATGCACCTGGGGAACTTGGGAAAAGGCTCAATATCACACCTAAAGAGAAAATTTATTTGCCCGATGGAGGACAAAGTCCTCAGATGTTAATTAATCGCGCCGCTAAAGCAATTGCTACAGGAGAGCATCGTTGCGTTCTTATCACAGGCGGAGAGGCTGCCTATTCTATACGAAAGACATTTAAGGGGAAACGTCCTGAGTATTGGCCGAAAAAAGAAGATCCAAAATATATAAATGGGGAGAGATGGGCAATCGCTCAAGATGTTATAAATTACCAATTATATTTTGCAACAACGGCCTATGCAATTTTCGAAACAGCATTAAGAGCATCATCTGGACGCAATATTGAAGAACATAAAAAATATATGGGAAAACTTTTTGAGCATTTTTCTAAGATTGCATCAAAAAATCCTTATAGCTGGACTCAAAAGCAATTTACCGCTGAAGAAATTATTACACCCTCACCTGAGAATCGTCTTATTGTACACCCTTACACTAAGCGTATGTGTGCGAACAATTTCGTAGATCAAGCTGGAACAATTTTAATTACAAGTGAAGAAATTGCTGAATCTCTTAATATTGATAAAAAACAATGGATATATATAATGGGAGGGGCAACATTCAAAAATATTGATGAACTCTATCGACGTCCACGACTTGATGATTCTCCAGCAGCAAGAGAAGGAGCTCGCCTTGCCTTGGAACAAGCTGGTTTAAAGTTAAGTGATATTGACAAATTTGACTTATATAGCTGTTTTCCTTCCATTGTAGAGATCTTTATGAATGAACTTGGAATTAAAGAAGATGATCCGCGTGATTTGACTCTCACAGGAGGTCTTCCATTTTTTGGTACTCCGTTAAGCAATTATTCTTTACATGCAATTATCAACACTGTTGATTTAATTCGTGCCAACCCTTCATTAAAAGTGATGGTTATAGCAAATGGGGGATTTAACACTAAACAATCAATTGGGATCTATGGAACAAAACCACCTATGATACAATGGGGTGTTCGGGATGACTCTAAAATACAAAATTCAATTTTAAAAGAAATTTTACCCGAACCAGTTGAAAAAACAAATGGTAAAATCGTTGTTGATGGATATTCTATTATCTATAAGCGATCGGGGCAACCAAATAGAGGTGTTGTAATAGGCACTCTTAAAAATGGGAGTCGTAGCATTGCATTTGTTACTAAACCAGGGTTAATTCTAGCTTTAGAAACTCAAGAAATAGTTGGAAAAACATGTATGGTTCAATATGATTCTAGTATTAAAAGAAATACCGTTATCTCTATAGAATAATCAATATTTTTCTTAAAATATAATGGAAATTATCTAAGATTAATCCGTGATAGGGATTACTACAGAAATTTCAAAGCAAAATTTCTTTTTCTAAATACAAAATATCATAAAAATAAAGCTTAAATACTAATTTTATTATAAAGATTTTGTAAGAATTTATTAATTATTGTTAAAATTTGTTTTTACACATATCGCTTATTTACTATAATATAATTAACGGTTCATAAAAAAGAAACAAAAAAAGAGGTGTTATTTTTATTTCTCAAGATGAAATGAAAGATCTAACAGAAAGTTTAGATGATAAAATTGTAAAAGGATTACAAAATAAAATCAATGAATATGAAGCCGAAATTTTTGACCTTAAAGCAACAATAACAAAAAAGGATGAAGAAATTAAAAATTTAGAAGAAAAAATTCCTGATTTAAATTCTGAGCTGGAACATGGGAAGAGTAAAATATTAGAGTTAGATAGTCAGGTTAAAGAATTAACAACTTCAAAAGACAACTTCAGTACTGAAGTAGGAGATCTAAAATTGCAGGTTGAAGATTTGTCTAAAAAAACTGAAGAATTAAATAATTCCATATCTGAAAAAGACTCTAAAATAGATGAACTTACAAAATCACTTTCTGAAAAAGAAAAAGTAATTGAAGAACAAAAAGCTAGCTTAAATAAAGTTGAAGTAGAATTAACTGAATTAAAACCAGCCGCACCAACAGAATATGCGAGTGATGATCGATTAATTTGCCCAAGCTGTGGTGCAGTAGGGAAAGATATAAAAGCTGAAGAAGATAAATCTAAGGTTTTAGGTTATATTGGCCATTCTCCTATGTATTCAAAGATTAATGTCTGTAAGAAATGTGGACAGAAGTTTTAGGCGTTATCTCACTAATCTGAAGGCTTAACTATTTCAATTTTGTAATTTAGCTAAGTATGTAAGAGTATGCAAAACATTGAGGATTGTGTAATTATAGTATATTTTCTATTTTTTCTTACTTTACTTAGCATTTGAATCTCTCAAATGGAATTTAAAAAAAGTTCTAAAATCTCTTAAAAACTTCTTATTGGTTTTCTATTGAATTTTTATATAAATTTAAAAAAATAAGTATAAAAAAAGCGTTATTCGCCGTCTTTTCGTAATTCTCGTCTAAGAATCTTACCAATTACGGATTTAGGTAATTCAGGAACAACTTCAATTATTCTTGGATATTTAAATGGACTTATATTTGTTTGACACCACTCCATGAGTTCTTCTTTAGAATCTTTTCCATAATAATCAGGTTTTAAAGATATGAATTTATCTTAGATCCGCATTTTATATATAGATTTATCAGGTATAAAACTCATCATAATCAGATCATCTCTCATTTGCCATCCCAAATTACTATAAAAGTCTACAACAGCTTGATTCTGTCTTTCTATAAATAAGTGAATCTTATGTACACCAATTCTGTGGAACTCACTAATTAGATCGTGCATCATCATTTTTCCATATCCCTTTTTTTGATGCATTGGATCTACAGCAAGATGATGGACATACCCTCTTCTGCCATCAAATCCACCCATCACTATAGCAATGATTTTTTCTTTTATTTTTCCAATTAAGAATAGATTAGGATTTCGTTCCAGCATACTCTCAATTTCTTCTTTCGAATCTAAAGATCCCATGCTAATCCCTGCTTTCTTCCATAGCTGTACCACTTCATCATATAATTTCATAGAAAATTTTTCAATCTTCATCTTGATAAGTGATTTGTATAAAATCGTATATATTTTTCTAATATTATATATTAAACGATTCCAAAGATAAGTTTTGTATTTTTGTTCTTATTTCTGTCTTTTTATCAATAATTTGTTTTATTGATTTTGAAATGTCTTTCCTTTTAGAAATGTCCTTTGGGAAGGGTAAAATTACTTCCATAATTCGATTTCCTATAGTGGCTATAGTTCCTTGAACAAAAGTTATTGCTTGAATCTGTTTTTGCACTATATCAAGATTTAATAGATATAAGAGAAGATAGGAGTCAATAAATTCATCATTCTCTAAGGATTTTATTTGAAAGAGATGACTTTGTATAATTATCTTCACATCCATTTCAGATATATAAGCTGTTTTACCAATTAGATTTGGACCACCATCTTTAACTAATAGAATATTTCCTGGTTCAATGTTTTGTTTCTCTTTATACTGTTCATATACTTCTTCACTAGTTTTCTTATATGAATCCAAATTTATTTCCCAATTGGAAATATCACTAGTCCTTATAAATGGGATAGTGCCTAATCCATAAAGATGAGAACCTATTTCATCTCCCCGCGGTAAGTAGCCTCCTTTATTAGTATAAATAAACTTTTTTTCAGCTAATTCCTTAATTGATAGAAGTTCAAACTTTTCATCATTAGCAAGTTTCTTTAAGATTTTTTCCACTCCAGTATAATAAAGGGGGATAAAAACTTTGTTTTTTATTTGACTGAAGCTAATTTTAAAGATTTTTTGTTCTTTCAAATAATTAAATTGTTCAGCCTCTTTTAATCTTAAGTGAAGATCGTGTAGGTCATCATTTACTATTGCTACTCCATTAGAATCTAATTTCTTACTCCCATCTCTATTAAGTTTGTATAAAATCTTTCCATCCTTATCATGACCTACATTCTCTACAATAGCGAAATCTATTAGATAATCTTTTGTAATCATTTTCAATTTCTGGAAAAAGAGGATACTGGTTTTATTACAAGTATAGGGTTGAAATGTATTCTGATCTAATGAAATAATACCTAAGATTTTGCCATTAGAAATTAGATACTCCCAAATATAACGATCTGAAGGATTCCCAAATATTCCTTCTGGTAAGACAATCCCTAATTTTCCTCCATCTTTAAGTAACTGAACACATCTTTCAATAAAAAGAACTTGTGGAGATTGTTGCTTTACAACTTTATTTTGCATTTCCAATTTGCCACTAACATTTTTCCATGTATGACCTAATTGATAATTTGTTAAGATTTTACTATCGTTAATAGGAATTTTAACACCAAAAGGAGGATTAGTAAAAATAAAATCAAAATTATCATTCTTTATAAAATCTTTCGCTGGAGCTCTATAATTTTTTGGATCTAACGAATCTTCACAAAATATATTAGATTTTCCATTACTTAGGATATCCAAATATAATCTACTTATTTTTGCTAAGAATAAGTCTTTATCAATACCATATAATTTAGAAATAGCTTCAATTTTATCACTTTCCAATTCACATTTACTCCATAAAAGAACTTTACTTTCAAGAAGGAACCCTCCATGTCCACAAGCAGGATCCAAAATTTTAGTTTCAAGCTCTGGATCTAAGTAATCTACCATAAATTTTACTATATTTGGAGGTGTAAAAAACTGTCCTGCCTCATCCTTTAGAATTTTACTAACAAAAATTTCAAAAGCATCACTGAATATATCTTTAGAAGATCGAAGTAGAGAGATATGTTGTATTTCACTTACAATTAAATAAATTAGTTCTTCAGTCAGCTTAATTTGTTCATTTTGGTCAAGAACTTCTTTATATTTTGCCCGAACATTCTCATCGAAAAATTTTTGGATCCTGTAATATAGATTTTCTGGAGATTCACTATTTTTAATGCAAAATTCCATCTCTTCTTCAGGTTTTTTAGAAACTTCATCGACTAACTTACATAATAAAAGATTTATGATTTGTTTCGAACGTGCCCTAGTGTTTGTATCAGTATACTTTAGTTTTCCATATAAATGTTGATTTATAACGTTGAAGATTGTTTTTAAATTCGGAGATTTTACTAAATCTCTTTTCTTTAATCCATCGGATTTCTTGTTTAAAAATTCAGTAATATTTACGGGCATTTAATTGTAGTTAGGGAATTTATTGGTTTTTATCATTATTATTATTTTATAATTCACTAAAATTGAAACAATCTATTATTATTTTTTATTAATTGAAAATTAATTGGAGTTTTACCATTATATTATTTAGATTTTAACATGGTATAACTATGAAGATAAAGACCAATATATCAAAGGTTTTCAAAAAAATAAATCTCATTAAAATTGTTCAGGAGAAAATCAGGAGACTTCCTCGATTCTTTTTTTATTTTATTAATTTAAAAGAAATAAGTCCATATTTTATCTACGATTTGAGATCTGTTTTTATAGTTTCCAATTTATTGATAATTTCATCAATTTCAGATTTGCTTGATTTATTTTCACTTAAGTTATTAATCAAACTTATAAAATCTTTAATTAAAGGATTCTCAACAATTATACATTTTTGATTCATTGTATTTACATTAAGAATAAGAGCTGACTCTAGTGTTTTTCCCATTCCAATAACATCCTTTAGTACTAAGTTATTATTTTCATTATAAGATAATATGACAATATCCTCTAAAATCTGAGAATTGTCATTTTTCCTAATAATTTTGAATTCACACATTATTTAATCTCCTTTCAAATTATTTAGTGATCTTTTTGATACAATCTAAAAAAATAATGTATTTATATTAAATGTTCATTCATTATGTCTGGAATCTAAAATTAAAATGGATAACACGCATTTAAATGACCTAACTATGTTAGAAATGAAAAAAGAAGAAATCTGTTTTATGTCTGCTTGTGAAATGGAAGAAAAAATAAAGAACCGAGATTATCGGAATGCAAATAGTTGGGAAAAGATTTGATGAATTAACTGTTCTTCAAGTTTCAAAAGCATTTGAAGAGATTGCTCCTTGGCAAGACAAAAAACCTAAGTTCAATTAATTTTTTTTAATATTTATTTTTAAATTTAAAGAGAAGAAACTTCTTTTAAAGAAAGGTAATTTTAAGATCTGTATAATCTTAAAACTTTATTTATTGAGGTTTAGAAAATGAAAGAAGATGATCTCTGTTACATTCCTGCTTGGGAAATGAAAGAAAAAATTATAGCTCAAGAAATAACTTCACAGGAATTAGTTGAAATGTTTATTGAAAGAATTGGAAAAATTAATCCGATAATTAATGCGTATTGTACAACTACATTCGATTTAGCTAGAGATTTTGCAAAAAAAGCCGATGATGCGGTTAAAAAGGGTGAAAAATTAGGACTATTACATGGTATACCGACTTCGATCAAAGATAATGTTGATGTTAAAGGAATTAGAACCACATGTGGCTGTAAAGCATTTGAAAACTATATCTCACCGAACGATGATATAGCGGTCAAAAGATTAAAAGAAGCCGGTGTGGTTATATTAGGTAAAACAAACATGCCTCCCTTTGGGTATAAAGGAAACACGGATAATTTAATTTTTGGTGAAACCAAAAATCCATGGCATTTAGAAAGGACTGCTGGAGGGTCTACTGGCGGAGGAGCAGCAGCAACGGCTTCGGGGTTAAGTCCTTTAACTCAAGGTTCAGATGGGGGAGGTTCTATCCGCATTCCAAGTAGTTTTTGTGGACTATATGGTATTAAACCAACATTCGGACGCATTCCGCAAACATCTGTAAAATTAGAAGGCATTATGGGTACATTCGTTCAAAAGGGACCATTAGTTAGATATGTAAAAGATGCTGCATTAATGTTAGATGCTTTAGTTGGAGCTGATGATATAGACAGATATTCCTTACCAAAACCAAACTATAGTTTCTATGATGCATTAGAAGAAACTCCTAAAAAACTGAAGATAGGATATGCAATAGATTTAGGAAATCTAGAAATTATTCATTCTGAAGTCGAGAAATCAGTACTAAATGCTGTTAAAAAATTTGAAGAATTTAATTGGTCAGTTGAAAAAAGCAATATTAATTTATTATCAAGCGGAAAAACACTCAGAGGTAAAGTGAGTGTGGAAAATTATAGTTTGACTTGGAATATTATTTGGGTATATGGAATTGGATATTTTGTAAAACCGATAATTGAACAATATGGGGATATTTTAGACCAAGGATTAGTTCAGCTGGCTCAATTTGGGTTTGAACTTACTCCAGAAGATATTTATAACGCGGAAATACAAAGAGAAATTATTTATGATAATGTGTGTAAACATTTTAAAGAATATGACATATTAATTACCCCAACTATGGCATGTCCTGCTTTTGAATTAGGTGTATCCTCCCCCAGTAAAATTGAAGGCAAAAAGGTTTCCATGGGTGCTTGGTCACCCTATACTCATCCCTTCAATATGACTGGTCACCCCGCAGCTTCAATTCCATGTGGTTGGTCTAGTGATGGATTACCTATTGGGATGCAAATTATTGGAAAAAGATTCGATGAAGTTACTGTCCTACAAGTTTCTAAGGCATTCGAAGAAATTGCTCCTTGGCAAGATAAAAGACCAAAATTAATTTAATTTTAAAATAATCCAGTTTTTATTGCAAACATAAAAGTGAAAAAAATGAATAAAGACGATATATGCTTTATGTCCGCTTGGGAAATGAAAGAAAAAATGGATAGTCAAGAATTGACTTCACAAGAAATTACTGAAGCTATTATTGAAAGGATTGAAAAGATTAATCCAATAATTAACGCATATTGTACCCCAACTTTCGATTTAGCACGGGAAATGGCAAAAAAAGCAGATGATAAAGTAAAAAGAAATGAAAAAATACCTCTTCTAAATGGGATTCCAACTTCTATTAAAGATTTAATGTCAGTCAAAGGGGTGAGGACCACTTATGGTTCAAAAATTTATGAACATCACATTCCTGAAGAAGATGCGATTGCTGTAACACGTTTAAAAGATGCGGGTTGCGTAGTTTTAGGGAAAACAAATACGCCTGAATTCGGTTTTAAAGGAGTTACCGATAATCTCATTTTTGGAGTCACACCAAATCCATGGGATCTTGAGAAAACGTCTGGAGGATCTAGTGGTGGTGCTGCGGCTTCAGTTGCTTGTGGAATGGGGCCTTTAGCTCAAGGCTCAGATGGAGGGGGTTCTATTCGGCATCCTGCATGTTTTTGTGGAACTTATGGTCTTAAGCCCAGCTTTGGAAGAGTTCCAATTTATCCAAAAACCTCCCATAGTGGTCAGACATTATCTGTTGTTGGTCCTATTGTAAGATATGTTTCGGATGCAGCACTAATGCTAGATGCTATGAAGGGGCCATTTGAAGGAGATAGACATTCATTACCAGAAGATCATATAAAATACTCTGACCATATAAATGAAAAACCAGATAAATTAAAGATTGGTTATAGTTTAAACTTAGGCTTTGCAAAGATTGTTGATAATGAGGTTGAAAAAGCAGTAGTTAATTCAGTCCATAAATTTGAATCATTTGGATGGGAAGTGGAAGAGGCAAAATTTAAGGAGTTGGACCCTTCAATGGCTTTTAGTACAATGTGGCTAATAATGTTTGGACATGATTTAAAACCTTATTTGGAAGAATGGAAAGATAAACTAGATCCAAATTTAGTAACATGGGTCGAAGCGGGATTACGATTTCCTGCTTCTAGTTTACCAGACGCTATGAGGACTCGTAGTCAGTTTTATCAAGTGATATTCGACACTTTTAAAAACTATGATATACTTCTTACTCCATCAACAGCAGTTCCGGCTTTTGAATCAGGAGATGCTTATCCTTCACAAATAAATGGAATTAATGTATCTCCCACTGCGTGGCAAGCATTTACATTCCCATTTAACTTTACAGGACATCCTGCTGCTACCATTCCCTGTGGATGGACAAATGCCAACCTACCGATAGGATTGCAAATCGTTGGTAAAAGATTTCAGGAATTGCTAATTTTACAAGTTTCAAAAGCATTTGAAGAACTAGCTCCTTGGCAAGATAAAAGACCTAACTTTGATTAATTCTTAATGATTTTTTTTTTTAATACTTTATACCTTATATCCAATTTTAGTTAAACTTAATAAAAACAATTTTTTTAAGTTGTCTTTAATAATTCTATGTATAATAATTCAAATACAATTATTTTACAACTTATAGCTAAAAATAATAAAAGAGGAAAATGAATAAAATGGCACGTCCGTATCAAAAAGCAAACATCCCAGGCCCTGAAATGGGCGTTACTGTTTCAGATCCTGTTGTAATGAAGAATTTACTAAAAATTCCAACGAAAAAGATTTTTGTCATTGGAGCAGAATCTTTAATTTGGGAGCTTGATGGCAAAAAAATTGCTGATTATCTAATTGAAATCGCTAACAAAATTGAATGCCATGTAGTCAGTACTGGTCACGCATATAGCTATGTGAAGGATAAAATTAGTGATGGAAAATTGTATGATATGTCACTAATTAATATTACAAACCGCTTATGCGATAAAGATTGGACTGGACTGGATGGAGAGGGACAATATTCAATGGCTATATTCGGGGGTCATATAGTATTTTATGTCTCACAAACATTATCTCGCATCAAAAACTTTACGAACTGGATAAAAACAATTGAATTGGATAAATTTGCACACCCAAACGCTAGATTTAGCTTACCAAATCTAAGCGATGATGATTGGAAAGATTTTTTGAATAGTTTAATTGAAAAGTTATAAAATAAAAAACACAAATATTAAAAAATAAAATGAGGAGATTTATAAAATGAGTTTTTCTGATTTACCTTTCGACGTAGGACCTGTATATGAAGGAGAACGTATTAGAGGTAATCAAATGTTTGTAGAGCTTGGAGGACCCAAGGTAGAAAAGCATTTTGAGCTCGTGCGCGTTAAGTCAGAGAAAGAAATTGAAGATGGCAAAATTACAATTATAGGGCCCAACATTAAAGACATGAAAGAAGGTGAACGTTACCCAATCGGGATTCTAGTAGAAGTTTCCGGGCCAGAATTGGAAGAGGATCTCGAGGCAGTGTTTGAACGCAGAGTTCATGAGTTTTGTAATTTTGTAAATGGAATAATGCATTTAAACCAACGCTATACTAACTGGATGAGGCTCTCTAAGAAACTAATTGAAAAAGGTTTTAACGATCTAACCATGTTAGGGCAGGTTCTTATTCGTCTTTACAAAGCTGAATTGCCAATAATTAAAAAAGCACAAGTAACTCTAATAACCGATCCAAAAGAAATAGAAGAGCCATATGAGTTTGCTCTAGGAATATACGAAAAAAGAGACGAAAGAGCCCGAAGTATAAACGACGAAGATGTAGATATGTTTTATGGCTGTGTTCTATGTCAATCATTCGCACCAACGCATGCATGTTGCATAACACCTAATCGAATGAGTTTATGCGGTTCAATTTCGTGGTTTGATGCAAGAGCTGCTGCACGTGTAGATCCGAAGGGGCCCTTGTTCGAAGTTCCCATGGGTGAATGTTTAAACGAATTAGCAGGCGAGTTTGTAGGAGTCAACGAAATGATAAAAAAGCGTTCACTTGGAGAAATCGAAAGAATTTATCTTTATAGCGGAATGAAATACCCTCATACTAGCTGTGGCTGCTTTGAAGCAATAGACTTTTTCATTCCCGAGACTGGTGCAGGCCATGGAATTATTGATCGAAATCACGATGGAGTTGCTATTAATGGGCTACCTTTTAGTGCAATGGCCAATCAGACGGGTGGAGGAAAACAATTGCCGGGTTTTAATGGTATAAGCATACAATACATTATATCGCCCAAATACCAAAAATACGATGGAATAAATTCAGGATTGGAGAGTGGAATTTATACAATCGTATGGATGGGAAAAACAGTTAAAGATCGCGTATATGATTTTCTTCCAGAAGATTTAAGGGATAAAATTGCAACCGAAGAAGAAGTTTCTGATTTAAGTGATTTACCCGCATGGTTAGAAAAAGTTCAGCATCCGATTATAGAAACAGAAGAATATAAAGCAGTCGCAAGTGAAATGGAAGAGGAAGAAGAATGGGAAGAAGAAGGGGCTATGCTTCCGATGGGGACTGTTGGTATGACTATTCCAGGAGTAGGTGGTGCTGGAGGCTTTAAAATAATTCTCAAGAATTGTAAAATCCATGCTGAATCGATTATAATCAAGAAGATTGAACCTAGACGCAAAAAGAAATAAAATTTTTTAACTTTTTTTATTTTTACTTTTTTTAAATCATTATAACTCAACGTATTTGTATGACATTTTAAAACGACAAAAAATCGACATTAAATATTGATGAATTATATTTATAAAAGTGTTGTTCTATCGTTACGAAATATTATTAATAGGGTAATATTTAAAAGCGCGAATTTCGATGTATAAGAGGAACACCCATAAAGAATATATTTTTAACGCGATTTGGTTTAAACCCTTATTGGAGTTAATATGCTGATTCGAGAAGCTGGTATCATCTTCAATGGAATTCCTGTTATATTTGCTAGTTATCATAGAGCGAGTAAAGAAGAAACAGATTTAATATGTTCAAGTGGTTTAATGAGTGGACTTTTAACATTTGCCGAATGCTTGATGGCACCAATTGAGTATTTTGAAAGTAGCAAATATACCATAGTTTTCAGAAAAGGAATAATGCGAGATTTTTATGGGAAAGAGCAAGAAATTCTCTCTTTTTTAGTAATAGATAAAGATGATCGCCTCGAAAAGTATTTAGATAGAACAATAAAGCCACTTTTGGATAAATTGCTCAAAAAATTCGTTTCAGAATTTAATGGGTTTAAAGTGACTGAAGTTGCTAAATTTGAACCATTTAGAAAGACTATTGACAAACTTTTTGGAACGGGTACACTAACTTTAGAAGAAAAAGTTGTCTCTTTTTTAGTATGATTAAAACGTATAATATCTGAAGTATCATCGAAGAATTGAATTAATCTCTACGAAAACAAAATATTTCTCTTATTTTTTTATAAAGGGGTCTATTCTCATCAACACAGTTTACTTTTAAAGCTTGAGATCCACCGTTAGGATAGTAGGCTAGTATAACTGAATCATAAAACGTCCAATTCATATTATTGAAACCAAGATCATAACCAACTATATTAAATCCTTTTTCAAGGGCAAGCGACATCGAATGTATTCCGT
This sequence comes from Promethearchaeota archaeon, assembly GCA_019057975.1. The sequence continues at coordinate 34,412 of JAHLWJ010000002.1, forward strand.
TTTGAGTCGTTGGGATTCTCCATAAGATCATTCTCCAATTATTATAAGTTTTTAAAAGGTGATCTAAGGACTTCTCTTTAATACAACCATACAAATTCACTCTCCCTTCATAGAACTCCCGAGAAACCCCATACAGTTCATATCCTTTTCCTTTCTTACCCTTTTCTAAGAGTAAGATGTCATCATTCATTTTTTTAGTAAATCCTTTGATAAAGTCATGAAAAAAGATGAAATCTTCATTATCCAACAAATGAATTTTATTTTCTCTTATATTCCATAATTGTTTAAATATAATCGTATAAAGAAACGCCGCTTCTTCATTTTGAGGAGGAAAGGGTATGTTATCATCACTGTTAAAATGTCTCATATCCCCAAAATTGATGAAAGCAGGGATTAGGCCATAAGGTATTGCCCCCGCGTTTTGAAGTAGCTTATGGGCTCCAATTACATCTCCTCTAGTATTTGAATCAATTCTTAAAACATCTTTGAATTGAGGCATTTTTGAAACTGTTATAATACCTGCTGCGCCAATTTTTGTTGAAACTCCTAGCCCTTGAAATTTTTTCTTTACAACAGCTTTACTTGCCTGAGCAGTATATCTATTTTTTTTTAATAACCCGAGACCAGCAATTTCGTTATTTTCTATTAATTCACCTACAAACCAAAAATTGTCTTTATTTGATAACTCTCTTTTTAAAAGATTGATATCGTATACTATTGGATTATCATAATTATAACCATATATCTCTCTGAATATTGAATAGATCTTTTTTGCATCATTAGGGTTTCCAAATCGTAATCCATATTCAGCCCCATTTTTTGTGGCAAATTTCTGAAAATAAAGATTTTCTTGGAGAAATGATTCTTTTTTACTTATAATTGCCAACCTAATCTCCTTACCTTGATTAATTTATAAAATGTTAATTAGTAGTTTCTAAAAGCATTTATAAGCTTTTCTATTTTCTCATGTGAAAAAAAAAATTATTCGTGAAACATTAGATTTTTAAAAACATAAAGATCAATTAATACGTTGTTTTTTTCTGCAAAAACAGTAAGTTAAGGAAGAATTTATTCTTTTAATTTGAAGCCAATGCCATAATACATTAGATAACCCCACAATATTACTGAAATTCCATATAGTGAGTATATTATTGTAAATTCAATCATTTCGGGCAGTAAAAGGCTGATTAGAAGATCTGTGAAATTCATATATAATACCGACGCTAATCCAACTGAACCGAATAAATAAAAAAACCATTTTCTTTTCAAAACCTTAGTTTCAAGGCTATAGTAAATTTTAAAAGATGTACGAAATATTGGGATAATTGAAAAAGCAGATAAGATTAAAATCACATAAATGTAAAAAATAGGAGACCACTCTGGGCTTCCTGTATCAAGATCTATCTTAACTCCTAAAAGAACTTTTAGGGGTTCAGAAATTTCTCCGAGTATCACTAGTGTAAGCATTCCAAAGAAAAGCAAAAGACCATAAAGTAAAATATATCTATATTGCTGCTTTATGGAGAAAACTAAAGTTGATTGTAATATTATTCTATGTACAATTAAAATAAACACTGTTCCGAAACACGTAAAGAAATTTGCTACAAAATTAAGAATTTTAATGATTATTTCATTAGTTGGATTTGGCTCGATTAGAGCATAAAGCATATTAATGATTAAACCAATAATCATACATATAAAAAATCCACTAAACATTAGATTTAACCTCTGCCTTTTCCTTTTAATTATTAGGTAAGACAGAGCTGAGAAGTAAATCACAAGTATCGGAAACATTACAAAAACTATTAAAAGTCTGGTAGTTGTTAAATGTTCAAACTGAAATAAAGCGATTTTTTCCACCAAAAATGAGTATTATATTTTTTATTGGTTTAAAGTAATATTAGTAGTTATTTGTTAAAATCCTTATTATCTTAAAAAAAAAAAATTAAATCGTTTTTTTTTTATCTAAAAGAACATTCATAACTTTGAGCTTATTTCCTTTAACCTTTGGGTAATATCCCACTTTTTCAAGAGGTTGGCTACACTAGAAGGCACAAGATGTTCCCATTTTTCACCTAATATCATGGATTCACGAATATCGCTTGAACTGAGTCCTTTTTTCTCTAATGGAACCTCCCAAAGGACATGAATTTTCAGTCCTAAAGATTCAAAATATTTTTTCTTTTGTCGACCCCAATCATCATTTATAGTTATAAAAAATATAGCGTCAAGGGGTACATAGTATTTGATAAGTTCTGGTATATTTATAGGAAAAGGCACAATAGAAAATTCTGATAGAGTTAATCCTTGTTCCAAGAGTGCTGCCTGAGTTATTAAGTAACGTTCATAATATGTTAATGGATTCGCTAAAGGAGTACTACGATGTGGATTAGCACTTGAGTCTCTCGTTAAAAGGGGATCAGGATTAGTAATACCCACTACCAGAAATTTACATAATTTTTTACCTGCCATTAAATACTTAATGTGATCATTATGCAACACTTGGAATCGTCCATGAATCACACCTATCTCATAGTTTGGTTCTCTAGACTCCATTTTCCCCTCAAATTATTTATACATATAGTATGTCTAATAATTCACGAAAAATTAATAATTTTTTTTATTCACTACTTTTTTAGACTTTTATAACTTAAAAAGCTGGTAATTATATATGTTATAATTAACCTGTAGATTATTTATAGGATTATTGATGACTATTAAGAACTTTTTTATAGCTAAATTTGGCACTAAACTCGTTTCAAGAGAATCATCCCAAAATAGTGTTAAATTTATTCATGCTAGTGATATACACCTTGGAGCTGCTCAATATCGAAATGAGTATAGATCAGATGATTTTATTCAAGCATTTCAAGAAATATTAGAATTAGCAATTACCCACCATGTTGATTTTATTATATTAGGGGGGGATGTGTTTACTTCTTTAGAAATATTACCTGGAAAGTTAACTAAAATAGTTAATATGTTGAAGGATTTCAAGGATTTTACGCAAAATTCAATTTTAATTATAGCAATAGAGGGTAATCATGATATTCGAAAATTTTCAAGAGGTGTTAGATTCGAACGACGAGGTCAATCATGGCTAAAACTGTTAAATAGTTTAAAACTGTTAATTCTCCTTGACGCTGATTTAGAAGCACCTTCCGAAGATGTATTCAAACCATATAATTTTGCTACAAAAATGGGTGGTAAAATCCAAATAAAAAATGTGGTTGTTTATGGCTCTCGTTACCTTGGTGAAAAACCAATTTCTTTCCTTTCAAAGATAAGAAAGGCAATAGTTAAGGAAAATGGGATCTATAATATTCTTTTACAACACTTTGGCATTGAAGGTCAGATAAAAAATGTTCCCGGAATCAACTTAGAGGAAATTCAACATTTAAAACATCGAATAGATTATTTAGCTTTAGGACATTTTCACAAGCAATTCATACTTGAAGAATGGATTTATAATCCAGGATCTTCAGAAGCAGTATGTTCCATTGATAATTCGTTTAAACGAGGTGTTTTTTTAGTGGAAATTTTAAAAAAAGTTGAGGAATTTGTAAAACAAGTCAAAATAATTCGTTTAATAAACCGGAAATATATTTGGGAAACAATTTATTTAAATTTTGAAATCAGGAACAAGAAAGAGATTGAAATAATTATAAATGATAAATTAAAATCTTTATTAAGATATTTGGATAATGATATTCATCCAACTAATCCTCGAGTGCCTATATTATATTTAATTCTGAAAGGAATAAAACCTTCTTGCAAGATTAACGAAAAAGATTTAAGGAAAAAGATATGTGATACATTCCCTGTTATAGATGTTAGAGTATATCATACATTTAGGAAATCTCTAAAGACATTGGATAATTTCATATTAGCTTAATAATTTCTGAAAAATCATAACTGAGCCATTTTTGTTTTAAAATTTATATGGTAGTTCAATACAAGTAGTTATTATGAAACTTCGATTATTCATCAGAAATAATAAGTTTTTTACAATCATTTCTATCGCTTTCTTTATATGGTTTATTTTCCTCGTAGGGTTATCTATTATTGGAGAAAGAACTGTAATTTTCTATGATGCACTTGGACAAGTTGATGTTTCTTCAGACTATACAAGTAAGTTTCCACTACTTAGATATATTATAGAGCCTTTTTATGCAATTGGTTATGTTTTAGAGTATAAATTCACATGGATGTTTCTATTTTTGATTTTTTATCCAATATTAAGGGGAATTTATTTATGTTTAAAGAGAATTGGTTTATTTCGGTCAAAGAAGTTTAAAGTAATCTCTTACCCATTAGCTGAGATAATTAAATTTTCTTTTAAAATATTAAGTGTCGCTATTCTGATAGTTGGGACATATATTCTTATTGGATTTATGGCCCAAGGCTATTTTTTTGTAAGTAGATATTTTATGGTACCTTTACAATTAGCTGTCCGTATTAGCATTATTCTCATCTTATTAAAAATAGTTTACATGTGTATTAAATTATTTCATCATAGGTTATCACTCAATTTATCTAAGAAATCTTTTTACAGAAAAAACTCGAAATTACAGGGAATAAAACGAGAAATTGTGTTATTCGTGGGGATTGGAGTTTTACTACTTAGTACTAATATTATCTTAATCTCTACACCCGTTCCTCCTCATAAAATTACTCCAATAGTACCTCTTGATGATGATGAATTTTTGTTTGATTTTCATGTACACACAATTTATTCCGATGGATGGATTACTGTAGAGGAAAGGATTAAATGGTATATTAAACAAGGAATTTCAGGAGCAGCCTTTTCGGACCATGACAACTTAAGAGGCGCGAAATCAGCCCAAAAGTACGTGGAAGACCATAACTTAGATTTTATAGTTTTTATGGCAGTTGAATGGACTGATAATGTGAATTATGTTCATATGAATTATTATGGTATAGCAGAAGAGATTGTACCCCTTCAATCATATACTCCGGGAGGTCCTATAGCTATGAACGCTTCAGATACAATAAGTTATATAAAAGCAAATGGTGGTTATATTACTGTTAATCACTACAATTATGTTCCAAATCCTAATGGGGGTTACGGAGTCCCATATTCTTTGGATCAGTTAAGAGATTGGGGTGTCGATGGTTTTGAAATTGTTTGTGGTGGAAGTTATGAAGGGAAATATCAGCAAATAAGAGACTATTGCTTATCCAATAATCTTACTTGTATGGGTGGCTCAGATATTCATACTAATGAGGATTTAAACACTTTTATTAAATTAAAGTTAGTTGATCCAACAAATCTTACTATTACTAACGTTTTTGAAACTTTGAAAAACAATACACATGAAGTTATTGCAATTAATCTTAATCCAGAAATAGTAGATTTTCCCGGTGATTTGAATAATTTTGGATTTTATGTATTAGAAGATTATATTAATTACATCTTAAATATAGATGTATTTCAGGCGTTATCATGGATAATCTGGTCTGGATTAATTTATTTAATCTTCTGTTTTAGTTATAGAAAGATAAAAAAAGTAGATTTAAAGTACCTAAAAGATAAAATCTACTAGACTTTTTATAGATATGATAGAAAGTTAGAAATTAGAATAGATTTAAGATATTCGATTAAATATAATAACCTGTGTTATCCTCTTTATATTTATCTTTTTCGTCGTCTTTGTTATCATCCTTATCCCCAAGAAATTTTTTATAAAGGTACTTAAGCAAATCATTTTCATCTCCCTTAAAATCTTTTAAATCCCGAGGATCAATTTTAATAATACCACCTCTTTGAAATGGTATTATTTTATTACGCATCTCTCTCTCAATTCTTTCCTGCTTCTTAGCATTCATAGTCAATTCTTTTTTCATTAATTCCTTTAGTTCATTTACTACTAGGTTTTCTAAGTATTCTGGTTCGAAAGACATAAGCCTTTCCGAGCCATAATCTTTAGAAAGTCTTCTTATAGCTTTTATTTTTTTGAATTCTGAAATCTGGTTAATGGTGTTTAGATTAAGTATACTTATGATGTTTAACCAATCCAACTTTACTGTCCAAAGAAATTCCTTCTCTTCTTCTACCATATTTTTAGATTATTTTTTTTTATTATATGTAATGTAGTTATTGTACAAAAATAAATTTTATTTAAATACTTCTATGTTGTTACCGATAAATGAAACTTATAAATTTATTTATTTTAATCAATAATTTCCAGAAAAGAGTGAAAATCTTACATTTTACGCCATTTTGAAAAATATGCAATGATGAATTTCCAATATCAATAAAGACTATGGTATTGATAAAATTATACTATAAATCCTTAAATAAAGAGATTATAATTTTAAAGATATTCAGTTAGTGTATAGCTTTTTTTCTTCTAATTTTCAAGGAGTATAAGTAAATTTAAAAGCTAATATATTACCAAAAATAATTTTTAAGAGAACGTTCAAAATCTTTTATAGAATTATTATCAATTTCACCAAATTTATAACTTCCACTTGGAATTTTTTTCTTTCCGAATACATGTTTCTTTAATGCGAGTTCAAAATCATTTATACACATACTATTCTCTTCAGCAAATTTTATCTCTCCAAAATGTTTCATAAAATCAGGACTTTCAATGCTCATCTTTCATTACCACCTATAACGTCGAAATTTATTTTATTCAATTAAAGATTTGTTTATTTATTTAAAGATTTGTTTATATATTTAATTAAAAAGGATAATCTTCTATTTAAACATTTTCATACGATTCAGTATAGCAGTGATTTTTGGTTTTTGACACTTTTTTAAGGAAAATGTCGAAAAATGATAAAAAAAAAGATGACTTTTTTACATATTTGATAATTATCTTTTTATTTCTAAATTTTACCTTAATGTTAATTCTTATCTTTAAAGCGAATTTAAAGTGAATCTTAAAATTCTTAACTTTTCTATAGAGATTAAATAAAAAGTGTTAAATAGTAATTTTAAATAATATATTAATGAAATCTTAGAGATGATATAATGAGTTATTTAGATAAAGCTAGAGTATTACACTCGTTTACTTCAAAAGAATTAAAAGAAATCTGTAAAGATAACAATTTAAAGGGTTATTCAAGTTTATCTAAACCAAATTTAATAGATTTTATTTTACAAAATCTCTCGGAAGATAATGTTAAGGAAATCTTAAAGGAAAAAGGATTAATTTCTGAGGATGAGGTGACTGACGAAGAGATTATAGCCTCATTAAATAAACTAAGGAAAATTGATAATAAAGCTTATTTGGCTTATTTATTGCAATCATTGAACGTAAAAGAATTAAGAGCACTTTGTAAAGGATACTATCTTGAAGATTGCTCAAGATACTCGAAAAAAAGTGATTTATTAGAATATATTTTAGATTCATTATCTGAAGAGGAACATCAACGAGTACTATACAGCAATGAGTTAGAAATTATTTCAAAAGAGATAAATCTAGCTTTAAAGAAAATAAACGGAGAAGATAGAGAAAATATCGTTGAAATCAATATAGTTAACCCTGAAAATCATGAAGTTGAAATTTCCTTTAAAGGATGGAACTGGGATACTAAATCTTACTTATCTATTACACCATCCAATATAAATGATCCAGAAAGAGATTGTGATTGCAGAACTGGCGCTAATATGGGTTTTTGTAGCCATTTTTGGGTGGGATTTATTCTCTCATTGAAAGAAGAATATTTTAATCTTTCAGATTGGACTTTAACAAAATTACCAGATAATCTTGAAGAACTTATCGATCCGATCAAACTCTCAGCTGCTAGAACAGGGGAGGAACGACCTAGAAGTGGTGATAAAAGAAGATTAGTAGATGAGAGTTCTGATAGTGCGGTATTAATGAAATTCCTGAATAATAGTATTACTATTTATGAAGGTGAAATATTGGATATTGTTGAAAGACAATCAGACTTTCAAGGAAATGTTACCATTTATTATCATATCACATTAAAAGATGTTAGGTTAGGACCAAGAGTGTATCGAAAAAGTGATTTTCGAGAGGAAGATATTGTAGACATTGAAAAATTAAAAATTAGAATCAGCCAAAAATTGCAGAATGATCAGAGACTAAAAGTAAACGACAAGCTTAGTATAAATGGTAAACTTGATAAAGATAATTTCTGGGGAATACTGGTGAAAAATATTAGGAAAGTTCAAAAGCTATAAAAAAAGAGTTTAGCAGAATGTTTTCTCATTATATCAGCATTTTTGAAGTACTTCAAAGATTTTATTAATTTTATCTCCTTCTCTAATTTACTTTTAATTAGGATATTAATTGTTCTCATCTTTAGGGATTTGTTTTGGCTAAATTTAATAATCACATATTTGATATTATTATGAAAGGAAAAATTTGTATGATTACTGGTGCTAATTCTGGGATTGGCAAGGCTACAGCTATTGGATTGGCAAAAATGGGAGCAACTATTGTTATGGTATGCCGCAACAAAGAAAGAGGTGAACAGGCATTGAAGGATATTAAGAGAAAATCCAATAATGAATCAGTTTACTTATTGTTAGCAGATTTATCTTCACAAAAAGCAATCCACCAGTTAGTTAAAGATTTTAAAGAAAAATATCAACGTTTGCATGTACTTATTAATAACGCTGGTCTAAATCTTAGCAAACTTACATTGACCGAAGATGGATTTGAAACTACATTAGCTGTCAATTACTTGGCTCCTTTTTTGTTATGTAATTTATTATTTGATTCACTTAAAGCTGGTAAACCCGCAAGAATAGTGAATGTCACCTCAAATATACATGCTAAATCTATTGATTTTGATAACCTTAATGGGGAAAAGCACTACCGCCAATTAAAAGCATATACCATATCTAAATTAGCAGTCATTATTTTTACCTATGAATTTGCGAGGAGATTTGATGGAAATGGGGTTACCATTAACTGTCTTCATCCCGGATATGTAAAAACAAATATGGTTCGTAACTTTAGAAAATTTGTTAAATATTTCTTTCCATTTATAGGCTTGTTTATGAGAAGCCCAAAAAAAGGTGCTAAAACATCAATATATTGTGCCTCTTCTCCTGATATTGAAGGTGTGAGCGGAAAATATTTTAAAAAAAGAAAGGAAGCAAAGTCTGTTAAAGCATCCTATGACGAAGAATTAGCTAAACATTTATGGGATATTAGTGTAGAATTAACTAATTTGAATTCTGAAAAATTGAATTAATTCTAGATTGTTTTTAACTGAGAGACCTTTAATTTTTTCTTTGTTCTAAGTTTTAATCATATTCTTTTCAGAAAAAAGGTTTATAATTGATAGAATTAAAATAATTAATTAAAAAACCTAAGTTAAAATCTCTAAAGAAAATGACTAATTATAGTTCTGGTTATGTAAATGATGAGAATATGATTTTGAGTACTGATTTCTATCAACTCACAATGACAGCAGCATATTTTCAATATAACCTTGAAAATAATATCAAGGAAGAAGATGATATTGCTACTTTTGAACTCTTTATTAGAAAATTTCCTAAAAACCGTAATTATTTAATTTTTGCAGGTTTAGAACAAGCAGTTTATTATTTAATAAATGCTAGATTTACAAAACGAACCATCGATTTTTTAAGATATAAACCAGTTTTCAAAAAAATTGATTCAAGTTTTTTTGATGAGTATTTACCTAATTTTAAATTTAATTTGGATATATGGGCAATGGAAGAAGGAAACTATTTTTTCCCTAATGAGCCAATTATGAGAATTCAAGGTCCAATCATTCATGCACAGTTAGCAGAAACATACTTACTAAATGTAATTAATTATCAAACTCTAGTTGCTTCAAAAGCATCAAGAATTAGAAATATTGCACTTGATAAGGTCCTACTCGAGTTTGGTACAAGAAGATCTCATAGTCCTCTTGCTGGTGTTTATGCCGCCAGAGCAAGTTATATTGCAGGTTTCAATGGTACTAGTAACGTAATTGCGGATATTGAATTAGGCATTAACTCAACCGGTACTATGGCTCATAGTTTTGTTCAAAAATTTGATAAAGAGATAGATAGCTTTAAAACATACTTTGATATTTATGATGAGAATTCAATTCTTTTAATTGATACCTACGATACTGAAAAGGGTGCTGAAAAATGTGCTCAATTTGGAAATAAAATAAAAGGAGTAAGAATAGATTCTGGTGATCTAATTAATCATGCCATAAAAGTTAGAAAAATTCTAGATGAAATCGGGTGTGAAAAGGTTCTAATTGTCGCTAGTTCTGACCTCAATGAATATAAAATTAAAGAAATAATCGATCAAAATGCTCCAATTGATGCATTTGGAGTAGGAACAGAATTAGCAACCTCACGGGATGACCCAACCATTGCTGGTGTTTACAAATTAATAAAGTATAACAAAACTCCAAAAATAAAGATTAGTGAAGAAAAAATAACTTATCCGGGGATTAAGCAAGTTTATAGGGTATATGATAAAAATGGTAAGTTTAAGGAGGATACCTTAGCTCTTGATGATGAATTATCACCTTCAGATTCAACACCATTATTACAACCAATCATGAAAAATGGAGAATTAATCCGTAAATTACCAGAAATTGATGATATCCAAGTATTCTATAGAGAAAATATAAAGAATCTACCGGAAAGGTATAAGGATTTAGAGGAAGTTCAAACCTTTGAATTAAAACTATCAAAGAAATTGGATGATTTAACAAGATCATTGAAAGAAAAATTCAAGTAATTTTTTTAAAATTTTTATTTTTAAAATAAAAATAAGCCTATTTCTTAAAGGACACTAAAAGTCTGATAAATAATTTATTAATCTAATCATTAATTTTGAACATTATGACGAATTATAAATCAATAGAAGTAGAGATTGATGAACCAAATAAACTAGCAATTATATATTTCAATCGACCTAAGCAATTAAATGCATTCAATATTGAGTTTCTTGATGAACTAATTTCAGCTTTTAATGAGATTTCAGAAATTACTACAATTAGTTGTTTAATTCTTACTGGAAAAGGAAAAACTTTTTGTGCTGGAGGAGATGTGGTCGAATTTCAAAAAACAGAAGTTCCTGATGAATTCATGACTAAGATGGCAAGTAGATTACATAAAGGGATAAAAATTCTCAAAAACATGAAGCAACTAACTGTTGCTGCGATAAATGGTGCCTGTTTTGGGGCAGGTTTGGGATACGCCACTGCCTGTGATTTTAGAATAAGCTCGGAAAACGCAAGATTTGGTTGCGCTTTCACACGGATAGGACTCTCTCCAGATTCGTCTTCTACGTTTCATCTTCCCAAACTTGTAGGATTAAGTATAGCAAATGAAATGTTCTTTCTTCATAAAATACTTAATGCCGAAGAAGCTTTACAATTTAATTTGGTGAATAAGGTTGTCAGCTCAGAAATATTTATGGAAGAAGTCAAAAAAATTTCTATTGAAATAAGTCATGGTGCTCCTATGGCATTTGCTTTCACTAAAATGCTCTTAAAAGAATCTTATACCAATGATTTGGAAACTCATCTAGACAGGGAAGCTGAACTTATTGTAAAAACTGCTGGAACTGAAGATTTTCAAGAAGGTTTGAAAGCTTTTTTTGAAAAACGAACTCCTGACTTCAAAGGTAAATGACTCATTTTTAAAGATAATATCTTAACATAAATTTATAATCCTAATAGTTTCGCTGCATTATCTCCAAATATTTCATTTTGTAATATTATAATATTAACTAATCATAAATTACAATTTAGATCTTTCACATCTAAAAATTGAGAAAAAATAGGTCTTAAATTTTTAAAAATATTAAAATAGCATAGGATGATTGTAGAAGTAAGGAGAAGGGATTCCTATAGGTTTTACTAACTTTACTAATATTATTTGTAATAATATGAATCATCTGAAATTGTTTATAAATTAACGCAACTATTTCTGTATAAATATAAATAAGTATTTTAATAAATAAAAATTTTTATTGAAAAAGTGATAATATGTACCATTTAGACGATTCCGATTATTTAAACGAGAAATATTTTAGAAAAACTCAGAGTGTTTGTCCAGAATGCTTAGAACGTATTGATGCTGAAGTTTATGAAGAAGATGATCAAATTTTTATGAGAAAAACCTGTCCTGATCATGGGGATTTCAAGGATAAAATCAGCAGTTCCGCAAAATATTATAAATGGACTCATTGGGCAATCAAAGATGAAAATGGAAATGTTATTTGGAAATTTGATAAGGATGGAGATTCTAATCCTCCTGATTGTGTTGGTGAAGATCCAAGAGGTTGTCCTTACAATTGTGGATTGTGTGAACAGCACATTTCAACTTGTTCATTGGCCTTGATAGATCTTACAAACCGTTGTAATTTTAACTGTAACTTTTGCTATGCTAATGTTTTACAGAGTGGTTACCTTGTGGAACCAACTTTGGAAGAAATTGATAGAATTATGACACATTTCAGGAGCAAACCAATACCTGCTGTTGCTATCATGTTCACAGGTGGAGAACCAACTGTTAGAAAAGATTTTCCTGAGATTTGTAAAATGGCTAAGGATCATGGTTTCATGGAAGTTATTGCAGCTACAAATGGTTATGGCTTTCAATCCAAAAAGGGTGGTCTCGAGTGGACTAAAAAGGTGAAAGAGGCTGGTTTAGACACATTATATTTCCAATTCGATGGCATAAATAATAGTACGTACGAACAGACTCGCGGGATTAAGAACTTAATGCCATATAAACAACGGGTTATTGACAATTGCCGTGAAGCAGGACTCAATTCTATTGTATTAGTAGCAACGATTGCAAGTGGAGTTACAGATATTGAAGTTGGCAACATCATCCAATACGCAATCGACAATATAGACGTAGTGCGTGGTATTACATTTCAGCCCGTTTCGCTCTGTGGTCGAATAGCCTTCGAAGAACGTGAGGAATTGAGAATTACAAACGCAGATGTTCTTAAGAAAATAGAGGAACAGACAGGGGGAAGGATTAGCATGGAAAATGCCTGGTATCCTTTGAGCACTATCGTGGAAATGGGTAGAGTAATCGCTTACCTTGCTGATGTTGAACCAATCGAGTTTACGTGCCATCCTGACTGTGGCTTCGCTTCATATATGGCAATAGATCCCGATTCAGGCGAAATGATGCCAGTAATGGAATATTTTGACCCATTGAAGATTATCGATTTCGCAAATAAATTTTGGGAAAAAATTAAGCATAAAGAGAAGAAACCTATTAAATTATTTACTGATCTCTTAGGGGAAGGAATTGGAGAAACATTGGACAAGGGTTTAAATTTTCTTGATAAAACACAACTTCGGGCACGATTTCTAATCGGTATACTGCAATACGCAAAAAAGCCAGGTAAATTAATGGAAATGTTCAGTAGAGTGCTAATTAATGGTGATTGGGAGAGCATAAGTTCATTTAGCTACGGTACACTTCTTCTCAGCTCAATGCATTTCCAAGACGCATATAATATGGATCTTGAAAGAGTGAAGAGATGTATTGTACATTTTGGCGTAGCAATGCCAGATGGCACAGTGAAAGAAATAAGCTTCTGCACGATGAATACAATTCACAGGCCTGAAATTGAAAAACAAATTGCTAAACAAATAACTCCCAAAGTCAGAGATGAATTTGATACCACTACAGGTCAAACTCTTGAAGAAATACAGCAAGAAGTAGCTCGAAACGGTGGAATGAAAAAGGAGAGTGATGAGTAAATGTCTGATGAATATATTGAAGACAAAGATGGGAAGAAGATCCGCAAATTAGTAGAGCTAAAAACTAGTACTGCAAAAGAATACGAACAAATAATGCTCGATAGAGTCGAAGAATTCAAGAATAAAAACGCAGAGAAGAGTATTTTTAATAATTTTATACAGAATACGTTAGTAACTGGTGTTGGAACTCTTTTAAATCTTAAAGTTAAGGTTGATGAAGCTCTCGGAGAAGATAATTTAAAGAAAGTGCATGATGCTCTCGATAAAATATTGTTAATAGGATTATAACTCTTTTTTATCTATTTTATTATATTTTTTAATTTTTAGATATTTTTTTCATTAATTTTATTATTCTATTTTTCTAATAATAATTGAGGATGTGAGTAATTATGAAAGATTCTACGAAATCAAGTTTTGTTTTGATTGGGGTTGGACTATTCATGATAGCATTTGGTGTCATTCTTTTATTCATCACAATTACCCAATGGGATGCAGGAGTCGCTCAACTAAAGCTAACTGGAATGGCAATTATTATAATCGTCTCTGTAATATTAATAGCCATTGGACTCTATTTAATTATCAAATTTATTATCTAATTCTTTCTCCCTTTTTCTTATTATTAAAGGGATAGCAAGATGAAGAGTTAAAGTTTTAAATATTCATAGGTAGAACTATTCTTCAAGTATCAATTAGGATAATTATTAAAAAGTGGTTTTATGTCTGAAATTAATAATGAGACGTCTACAGGAAGATCAAAGAAATATTTCCTATACCTAGTTTTTGTATTAATGCTTGTGCAAATCCTCGACTCATATGCGACTGTTTTTCCTGGAGCAATTCCTTCAGCTATAGCGGAGAGCTTTTTGAGTGGTAAATCAGAAGATGTCCAAAATTCAATTATAGCATTCGCAACTGGAGCGGTTTCAATTGGAATGTACTTCCTATTTTTTAGTCATTACTTATCTGATAAACTTGGAAGAAAAAAAATGCTAAGTATCACAGTATTAGGAATGGCTCTTGCTGCTTTTGGAATGTTTTTTTCATTAAATTATATTATGTATATGATTTTTGTGTTTTTCTTATCATTTTTTTTCAGCAGTGATATCTGGTTGATTTATATAAACGAGGAAGTCAAATCTAATAAACGTGCTTACTATTCAAATATTATTTTAATGGCAGGATTATTAGGTCCTATTATAATGGTAATTTCACGTTTTATTTTTATAAAGGAAACTGGTTCATTTTGGCAGGGTATGACGTTTTTTCCCATGATAATAGGTTTTCCATTATGTATTATCATTTACTTCACATTGAAAGAAACAAAAAGATATGAAATGATGAAGGAAAGCAGTTCAATAGAATCAAGATCCTTCAAGGAGGATATTAGATCAATTTTTAAAACAGAAAGTCGTAAGTCATACACATTCCTATTATTAATAGTTTTTCTTCGCGGAATTTCGGGAATATATTTGGGTTTATTCGAAAAGTATATGAGTGATGTAGGGACATTAACTCAAGACCAAGTTACCATGGTCTTCTTCTTAGTCATTTTCGCAGTTATTATTGCTTATTCGATTAATGGTTTTTTGGCAGATCGAATTGGAAGGAAGCCATTGTTATATTTATGGTCGTTTATAGCACCCATATCAGTACTGATATGGGTATTTGGGGCTCATAATACTGAAAATGCATTTTATATTGTCTTACTTGGATATTCTTTAACTCATATATCCACTTGGGGTGCTATTGGAATTATTAGGTTAACTACAATAGAGATGTTACCGACTGATAGAAGAGGAACCGGTATTGGATTTAGGAGTTTAATTGGAGGGATTGGCGGTACAGTGGGATTGCTATTGAGTGGGGTAATTATTTTATTTGTAGGTTTAGGTACAACTTTTATCATATTTGTTATGGGGCATTTTATCGTCATTCCTATAGCGTATTTCTTCCTTAAAGAAACAAAAGGGGTTGAGCTCTCCGAAGTAAAATAAAATTTTAATTACCTTTTTCTTATTATTTTTTTCAGATATATTTTTTTACTCATAAAAACTAGTTATTTTACTAAAAAATATTATAAAAAAGTTTACAGAGGGGAATCTCAAATGGTAAGTGAAGGTATGGAAAGAGTTATAAAAATGGCTTTCCAACAAGGAGAAGTTGCTACAAAAAAAAGAGTAGAAGAAAGTCGTGCTAATTTTGATCAATTAGAAGCTATGTTTCCAATTCCAAATGACGTGAAAATTGAAAAAATCGATGTTAGGGGGGTTCCTGCCGTATGGATAAGCACTCCTAAAGTTGTAGAGGAATTCGTTGTCCTATATTTACATGGGGGTGGTTATATTCAGGGTTCAATCAATACACATAAAGAGTTTGGTTCAAGGATTTCTCGGGTCTCAAATTCGCGAGTTTTATTATTAGATTACCGTCGAGCACCTGAAAATCCTTACCCTGCAGCTTTAGAAGATGCTGTTGCTGCTTACAAGTGGCTGATCGATAGTGAGGGAATTAATCCTAAAAATGTAATAATTGGAGGGGAATCAGCTGGAGGTGGTTTAACAATAGCAACACTTTTGAACTTACGAGACACTGGCGTCACATTGCCTGCCGCAGCAATTATACTTTCACCATGGGCAGATTTACTTATGACTGGAGAATCAATTATAACAAAAGCAAAAGTAGATCCACTTGCGAGTGCGAGTGATCTTTTCTTTTTAGCTTCTTTATATATCGGAGAGGATGATCCCAAGAATCCTTTTATATCACCATTATATGCTGATCTCAAAGGATTACCGCCTATGTTAATACAAGTAGGTAGTGCAGAAATTTTGCTAAGCGACGCTACTCGAATTGCAGAAAAAGCAAAAACTGCTGGAGTTGATGTTCTTTTAGATATCTGGGAAGATATGATTCATATGTTTCAAATGTTTGCTTCATGGGCACCAGAAGGTCAGAAGGCAACTGAGAAAATAGGGGAATTTATTCAAAAACACTTAAAAAAAGAAGTTCAGATAATTTAGAATTAATAACTATTTTTTTTTATATCTTCTATAAAATAATTTTTCCATAAGATATTTTTGAAATAGCATTTTACTAAAAGATATCATGGTATATGACATAGTATTATTGCCAGTAACAATTCTCTTTATAATTAGTGGTTTTGGGTTATTTTACTATGCTATTAAACTGAATCAGAAATTTCCTAAGGAACATAATTTTGTAAACTGTATTTTGACTTTCTTCTTATGGATTATCGCGGGGTTGATATATCCATTGCATTTGTCTATAGGTAATTCACATTTTAGGGTGTTTCAAATCTTATCCATGTTTCTTATTTGTATATCTACACCTTTTTTGATTTTCTTGATATTTTTTTATCAACACCGAGTAGTACTAAGGAATAATCCAGATATTAAGGAAAAGAGAAATATTAAGGGCTTTTTAAATAAGTTTGATAAACAAGAAGACAACCTAAACAGTTTAAGATCTCATAAAATTAAAACGGATATCCACCGAAAAGCTTTACATTTATTTCCAGCAGGAATTATTATTTTTCTGTGGATTTTTGCTGTTTATATATGGGATGGTCTATGGAATGCTGATGAGGTATGGAGAATTACTGGATCACAGTTTGGTCGCTTTTTAATTTTAACTGCTGGTTATTCAGGTATATTAATCTTAGGGGGATTAGATTATATCAGATTATCATTTATATTCGAAAATCATAACTTATTCCATTTGATCCCTGAGAATGTATTAAATCTATTAGGAAAGACTATGAAGCGAAATGAAAATTATAATTATATTAAACCATTAATACTCGCTTTATCATTTGCCCCTATTTTTATTTTTCCGTTTGGTATTTTTACAGCAGCTTCTCTGATTGCAACGTTAGGGGATGGTGCCGCATCTGTTTTTGGGCTTCGATTTGGAAAAATTCATTATCCTAAATCATCAGAAAAGACTATTATTGGTTATATCGCAGGATTTCTGGCTTCATTCGGTATTGCATTCATTTCTTTGTGGGTATTTGAAAGTACATTAAATTTATTTGAAACTTTATTTATTTCTTTTAGTGGAGGTTTTACATTCTTTTTAATTGATGTTTTAAACCTATCGATCGATGATAATATCTTAAATCCATTGTTTAGTGCCTTGATAATGGGCTCTTTGTACTATCTCCTTTAATGAGATTTTTTTTCACTATAAATGAAAGAATCAATTATTGAAATTTTTAAATAAGATTGGGATTTTTCAAAATTTAATAATCAAAAATTAAAAAAAAATTATTTAGATAATCTCTTAAGGGTATTTCTTCTTAGATTTAACATATCTTTTGCTCCCGATTCGCATAGTAGTTTTTTCTATTTTATATAAATCCTTCAACCTATAGGAATTTTAGTCATTTAAATTGGTGGATTTTCTTATTCTTTACTTTTTCTTAAATCAGCAATCTGACTTAAGATTTGGTTTTGAGTTTCTTCCAACTTGGCTATCTTCTCATTTATTTCTTTTTCAAGAAAATAAATTGGTTAAGCATCGAACTTTCAAGGTAATAAAAATTACTAAAAATAATGATGAGTTTTATCATATTAGCAGTGTTCCACAGTTTAACCAATACGATCCGGATTTTTCGGAGATAGCCACTGATGTAAAAATACAAAATCAAGCATTGTATAAGGCTATAGATCGTTTTTTAAATTCATCAAAATAGGTAATTCCATTTAAATGCTTAATAATTAAACCTACCTTTAATTACTATTATTGTAATGCAATCGATATTATAAAAATAGGAAAATAAATAGAATTATTTAAATTTTAATTTCTTTTATTTGTCCATAAAACTCAACGGACGATGGGTTTTCCACAACTCGAACAAAATTTTCCAGTTGCTTCAGCACCACAGTCAGGACAATATTTAAATTTTGAAGCTGGTGTCACTCCAAGTTGTTTGGATGCTAATGGCATTGCTCGTTCCTCTGTTTGAATAAAACCACCAGCCAGGCAAAATATTCCGCCAATGAAAGGACCAATTATTCCAAAACCAAGATCAAATTGATAAGTTACGCTATAAGTATCATCCCATTCATCCACAAATGTCATAGTTTCACCACCATAAGGACCCCATTCAGCTTCTACCCATATTATGAAGAGAAGGGTACAACCAATCATTAAAATCCCACTAAGAACAGCAATATTTTTTCTAAAATCCCCACGGTAACCTAATACACCTACACCAATTCCTGCAATAACTCCAATTAATAAACCAAGAAAACAAATAATGAAGGGTGCAAGCTCTATTTCAAAAAGACCGGTCAAATCAGAGAGTTCATCAACCCATCCATCCATTGGCCCAATCTCCCAATATCCAATCATCCAAATATCAAGAATCATGGGATATGTATCTGAACCCCACTCATCTGTATAGGTTATCATTGGTGATTCCATAACAGGAGTAGCAATCGATATGATTGTAAAAATAGCTCCAACAATAGGTAATACCCATATATATTTTTTCATATCAACTTTTTCTTTAGATCCTTTGGTTTTTAAACTAAATTCTTCTCCTTCAGCTGGTTTCTCAATTCTTCGTTTGGAAACGGCTGGTGTCCAAATTTTTCGTTTGGAAACGGCTGGTGTCCAGATTTTCCGTTTGAAAACGTAATAATGTAA